>NZ_WLUL01000016.1:0-207768 GCF_009706585.1 Providencia sp. wls1916 | reverse complement strand
ACACTTCAATGGTAAGGAGGTGATCCAACCGCAGGTTCCCCTACGGTTACCTTGTTACGACTTCACCCCAGTCATGAATCACAAAGTGGTAAGCGCCCTCCCGAAGGTTAAGCTACCTACTTCTTTTGCAACCCACTCCCATGGTGTGACGGGCGGTGTGTACAAGGCCCGGGAACGTATTCACCGTAGCATTCTGATCTACGATTACTAGCGATTCCGACTTCATGGAGTCGAGTTGCAGACTCCAATCCGGACTACGACGTACTTTATGAGTTCCGCTTGCTCTCGCGAGGTCGCTTCTCTTTGTATACGCCATTGTAGCACGTGTGTAGCCCTACTCGTAAGGGCCATGATGACTTGACGTCATCCCCACCTTCCTCCGGTTTATCACCGGCAGTCTCCTTTGAGTTCCCGACCGAATCGCTGGCAACAAAGGATAAGGGTTGCGCTCGTTGCGGGACTTAACCCAACATTTCACAACACGAGCTGACGACAGCCATGCAGCACCTGTCTCAGAGTTCCCGAAGGCACCAAAGCATCTCTGCTAAGTTCTCTGGATGTCAAGAGTAGGTAAGGTTCTTCGCGTTGCATCGAATTAAACCACATGCTCCACCGCTTGTGCGGGCCCCCGTCAATTCATTTGAGTTTTAACCTTGCGGCCGTACTCCCCAGGCGGTCGATTTAACGCGTTAGCTCCGGAAGCCACTCCTCAAGGGAACAACCTCCAAATCGACATCGTTTACAGCGTGGACTACCAGGGTATCTAATCCTGTTTGCTCCCCACGCTTTCGCACCTGAGCGTCAGTCTTTGTCCAGGGGGCCGCCTTCGCCACCGGTATTCCTCCACATCTCTACGCATTTCACCGCTACACATGGAATTCTACCCCCCTCTACAAGACTCTAGCTGACCAGTCTTAGATGCCATTCCCAGGTTAAGCCCGGGGATTTCACATCTAACTTAATCAACCGCCTGCGTGCGCTTTACGCCCAGTAATTCCGATTAACGCTTGCACCCTCCGTATTACCGCGGCTGCTGGCACGGAGTTAGCCGGTGCTTCTTCTGTTGGTAACGTCAATCGTTGATGATATTAGCATCAACGCCTTCCTCCCAACTGAAAGTACTTTACAACCCTAAGGCCTTCTTCATACACGCGGCATGGCTGCATCAGGCTTGCGCCCATTGTGCAATATTCCCCACTGCTGCCTCCCGTAGGAGTCTGGGCCGTGTCTCAGTCCCAGTGTGGCTGATCATCCTCTCAGACCAGCTAGGGATCGTCGCCTTGGTGAGCCATTACCTCACCAACTAGCTAATCCCATATGGGTTCATCCGATAGCGCAAGGACCGAAGTTCCCCTGCTTTGCTCCTAAGAGATTATGCGGTATTAGCTACCGTTTCCAGTAGTTATCCCCCTCTATCGGGCAGATCCCCATACATTACTCACCCGTCCGCCGCTCGTCAGCGAGAAGCAAGCTTCCCCTGTTACCGCTCGACTTGCATGTGTTAGGCCTGCCGCCAGCGTTCAATCTGAGCCATGATCAAACTCTTCAATTAAAAAGCTTGATGCTCAAAGAATGTTACTGTCGTTTGATTTCCGAAGAAACCAAATTACCTATTAGTTCATATATATGAATTAACGTGTTAGTCACTCTTCAAGACTTAAAATCAAATATTTTTTTGATAGTGTCCTGTGAGTGCCCACACAGATTGTCTGATAAATTGTTAAAGAGCGGTGCGACATTTCTTGAGAAATTCGACTCAGTTTTTATCAACTTAGGTCGTTGTCGCGAGGTGGCGTATATTACGCTTTCCTCATTGAGAGTCAAGTATTTTTTCACTTAATCTTTTCAGATTCTCTCGCTGCCGGTTCAGTGTCCATCGCGCTTTGCGTTGGCTTGTTCCCGGTCAGTGGTGGCGCATTATAGGGAGTCAGAAAAATCTGGCAACCCTTTTTTTGATATTTTTTTTCGTTCGCTCAGCTTTTCAGCGAATTTGACTTAAATAGCCAGTTTTTGCAGCGATTTGAAGCCTTCCGCCTCAAGAACAGGGCGTAATTCTTGTAAGCTCTCATTCATTAATAAGCAGTAAGCGAAGTCTTCTTCATTTGAATCCGTAACTTCAGCCTGATTATTGATGAGCCAAACGGTTCTTCTGGCAATCGCGGCACCAGAATCAATGAATCGAGTTCCGCTTGGAAGTACTTTTTCTAACTCTTCTACTATAAGAGGGAAATGAGTGCAGCCAAGAATCACCGTATCTGGGGCCTCTTTCATTTTAATCCACGGTTTGACGGCTTGAGCCACTTCATCCAGCGGCAATATTTCACCATGCAATTTTCTCTCTGCCAGTTGTACGAGTTCCGCTGAACCTAAAGAGATGACTTTGCAGTCTGTCGCAAAGCGCTCAATCAGCTCTTTTGTGTATTCACGATTTACTGTACCCCGAGTTGCCAACAAACCAACTACACCATTACGCGTCAGTTTAGTTGCGGGCTTAATCGCCGGAACGACACCGACAATTGGGAAAGCAAAATTTGCTCTTAAGTTAGGTAAGCTCACCGTGCTTGCAGTATTACACGCAATGACGGCAATGGTGAGAGGATGCTTTTTCGCGATGGCATTAACGATTTGATAAACCCTATCAATAATGAACTCTTCACTTTTCTCCCCGTAAGGGAAGGCTTCATTATCGAATGCATATATATAGTGCGCATTCGGGATCAGTTTTTTGACTTCACGATAGACAGATAACCCGCCCACTCCGGAGTCAAACACCAGAATGGTCGGGCGAACAGATAGGTTGTTATCAGAAGTTGTAGCTTCCTGTGAGGAAATATTCTCTTCCAGCGGTGCGATAACCATACGCGGTCTCATAGTCTTTATCGAACATATTAGCTATTTTACCACGAATTGTGAGATGTGAAGTGATTGGATATGCGGCTGTGATATCCCAAAGGCTAACGCCACCGAGTTTTAATCTTTTATAGTCACCAGTACTAGTGTCATATTGACCGAAGTCTTTATCATATCTAGAGCCAATGTATTGATAAGTTAGCCCCCAATCTACATTGGCAACATTCCAATCTAGTTGATATTTGATCTGTTGCTTAGCTCGACGAATTAAGACTTTATTCGTTTTCTCATCCCTAGGATCGGTATATTGATATGTAAGCTGATGGTGGAATATGCCTGTATCCATATCCCCGTTCCACTCGATACCTTTTATTGTCGCCTCACCAACATTTTGCCATCCCCAATTAGTTTCGGCTTTCGCATCAATAAGATTGGTAATTTCATTCTTATATGCAACTAATTGCCAATTTAAAGGACCTGTGAGCCCTTTCATTCCACCTTCCCATTGCTTGCTTTCTTCTGGCTTTAGGTCTGGATTGCCATATGGCGCTGAAGCATATAGTTGGCTAATGTTTGGTGCTTTATAAGCCGTAGCATAAGAGCCTATTAGCTGATATCCATCAATGAATTCCCATCCAGCACCTGCTTGCCATGTTGTATGCCAGCCAAACTCTGAATGTTTTTCAGACCTTACAGCGCCTTCAATAGTGAAAGCAGAGATTGCTTGCTGAGACGTTAAATAGATTCCAGTATTATTGATTGATTCATTGTTTGGTAATGAAGATGTTCCCGCTTCAATGGTTTGCTTTTGATAATCAATGCCAGCCGAAACTGTACCATTTTCAAATTGGTAATTATTTCCCCATTGAACGTTATACTGTTTCGAATCATCAACACGAGAACCTTTACCGTATTTTCCATATCTTGGGTCATAGTTATAATCTTTAACGTGACTATAACTGCCCATTAATGAAGTAGAGTATTTCTCCTGATGATATTTAACACCAGTTTCATAGGTACGGCTATATAGCTTGCGGGTATCAGCCAAAATACCAGCAAACTCAGAGGCATCATAATTTGTTCGATTATCGTACCCATAGGCTCTGGCATAAGCTAAAACATCTGGAGTAAATTGATGTTCCACACCTAGCCATAATGTTTTATTAAGAAAACCATCCTTGTCTGGCTGGGGATGTCCTCCTGTATTTCCTCTTGCCTCTACATCAAACCCTTTTGTATATGTATAAGCCGCCGCGCCCGTAACGGTTGTATTCTCACCAATTTTTTGTTGCGTTGAACCGTTATAGTTTTGATAGCCATAAGAACCAATTCCAGCATTTAGTGTGGTTCCTTCATTATTACGGCGAGTAATAATGTTAATCACACCACCCACTGCATCAGAGCCATAAACTGCTGAACGTGCGCCACGAATATATTCAATACGCTGCACTAGCGAGATTGGAATTTGGCTCATATCTGAAGAACCAGAAATCCCTGCTTGATTAAGACGAACACCATCAATTAAAACCAAAACATGGCGTGATTCTGTTCCTCTAATAAAGAGGGAACTTTGTTGCCCTATTCCACCATTTTGTGCAACATCCACACCCGGCAGGCGTCTCAATACATCAATCACGGTATTTGACTGCCAATGATCAATATCTTCACGGGTCACTACAGTGACTGGCGCTAATATAGAAGAGATAGGTTGCTCGAAACGGTTAGCAGACACCACCATTTCATCTGACGAATTAGAGCTTGCACTTGCCAAAGAGGAAATACCGCACAACACTGCCAGAGCTGCCACCGAAAGCGATAGCGACTTGTTATTATTCATTATGTTTACACTCGGAAAATCAATTAAATTAACATTCCGCGACGCCGAAAATCAGATCCGCGCTGAGATTCAACAAAGCGATAAGAAGTGTGGTAGGTATCGGACTTATAAAGTGACAAGTTGGGTTTCTATATATGAAGCGATATATAAAATAAAAATTCGACCTGTTATATCCCCTAAATAATTCAAGCTGCATGTAGGTGGCAAGCGAAGATATTCCTAGGAGCATACTGAAGTATGTGACTAGGATAGCTGAGCGATGCCAACACCCATGTAGTTTGAAGAATGACGGGAATACCTTAATTACCGTTGCGCGTCAGCTTTGGACTCTCACCAAATTCCCTAAAACCACGAACTATTATCCTAAGTTGAATAGTTGTCAGTGTCCATGAATCGATAATGAAAACTGGACATCTTCGCTGCTTGCCCTACAATTTCGCCCCTGATGTGAATTTTGACTGTTTTATGGGGCCATATGATGCAAAACACCTTGCACACCGAAGATTACGAACTGCAACTTGCAGAGAAAGTTGACCGTCTGAAGAGTTTGATGGCCCCTTATGCTGCGCCTGAACCTGAAATTTATTCATCTCCAACTTCCCATTATCGGATGCGTGCAGAATTTAGAATTTGGCACGAAGGTGATGACCTATTTCATATTATGTTTGATAAAGAGACCAAAGAACGCATTCGAATTGAGTCATTTCCAGTTGCTAGCCAGCTAATCAACGACATGATGGCTGAACTTCTGCCTTTATTAAAACGCACTGAACTACTGCGCCATAAATTATTCCAGATAGATTACTTATCGACGCTGAGTAATAAGCTGATTGTTTCTCTGCTTTATCATAAAAAATTAGGTGATGAATGGACGGGACAAGCCAAACAATTGAAAGCGGATTTAACGGCGAAAGGCTTTGATGTTCAAATTATTGGTCGCGCCTCTAAAACTAAAATTATGCTCGACCACGATTATGTTGATGAAGTTTTACCTGTAAAAGGGAAAAACATGATTTATCGCCAGGTGGAAAATAGTTTCACACAGCCAAACGCACAGGTGAATATTAAAATGTTAGAGTGGGCGATTGATGCGACTCAACATTCAACTGGCGATTTATTAGAGCTATATTGTGGTAATGGCAACTTTTCACTGGCGCTGGCTCAAAACTTCAATCGTGTTTTAGCAACTGAAATTGCCAAGCCTTCCGTGCATGCGGCGCAATACAATATAGAAGCGAACAAAATAGATAATGTGCAGATTATCCGAATGTCTGCGGAAGATTTTACTCAAGCCATGAATGGCGTTCGTGAGTTTAATCGTTTAGAAGGGATTAATTTAGCGGATTACCAGTGCAATACTATTTTTGTCGACCCACCACGCAGTGGCCTGGATGACAAAACTGTTCAGCTGGTTCAAGAATATGACCATATTCTGTATATCTCCTGTAACCCTGAAACGCTGTGCGATAATTTAGCGGAACTCACCAAAACCCATAAAGTCGAAAAACTGGCTTTATTTGACCAATTCCCATATACCCATCATATGGAAAGTGGTGTGTTACTCACTCGACGCTAATACTCTCTATAAATTATTCCCTATAAATTATCCATAAAAAACGCCGCACTATTATGTTGCGGCGTTTCTTTTTATTCAAAACTGATATTAATGTTCAGTTTCGCTTTCGAGAGCTTGTTCGTGTAGCTCTTTTTTACGAGCTTTCCAACTGGTGTACATCCACAATGCAATAATGACGATCACCGTGGCCGGGATAAAGTTAGAACCGACATCAGGATGTTGGACGCGTAAAATCGCTGCGTAGCCAAACATGCCTAAGAAAAAGCTGCCGGCGACAAATTTTGGTAATCCTATTGGCATGGCTTGATTTAAATAACGCTGGTGTAAGCAGTAAACAGCCAAAATTAATGTGACGATTGGGAAGATAGAAAATTCCACAAGGGAATTAAACAGGGTAGAGAACGTTCCGTGAGTCGATAAGCCAATTACTAAAGATAGCAGTAATGTGCTCCTCTCATAATTCTTGTGTTCCGTCATTGTCTCTCCTTTACTCTTTGGTTAAGTCAGGGTCTGTATCATTTTGTTTTTCTTGCTCGCGGCGGTACCAGTAATAAGCGCCTTTGGCTATCATACGTAGTTGCAACACTAACCGCTCTTCGAGGCGTCGACGTTTTTCTTCATCAATATCAAGCGCTTCAGCACCCGCACTAAACACGATAGTGACCATGGCTTCGGCTTGCATTTCAGTGAAATAACGCGGCGTACGATTTTCTAATTCAAGATAATCCGCTAATTCTGCAATAAAATGTTGGATTTCTCGTGCGACCGCAGCACGAAATTCAGCAGAAGTTCCTGAGCGCTCACGCAATAGTAACCTAAACGCGTTAGGGTTATTACCAATAAACTCCATAAAAGTGGAGACTGATGTGCGGATCACACTCCCGCCTTTTGCAATACGTTGGCGCGCTTGTCTCATCAGTTGGCGTAGCATCAAACCGCTTTCATCAACCATGGTTAACCCAAGCTCATCAACATCTTTGAAGTGACGGTAAAACGAAGTTGGTGCGATGCCCGCTTCACGAGCTACTTCCCGTAAGCTGAGGCTAGTAAAACTACGTTCTGCACTTAATTGGCTAAATGCCGCTTCCACGAGTGAACGACGAGTTTTTTCTTTTTGTTTTGCTCTAACGCCAATAGTGTTGCTCACGATTTTCCTAGTTTTCTACAATTAAAACGCCGCGAATAGATCAAAATATCACTTTTGAATACGCCCATCCGTTAAGCATACCTGAAAATTATTAATCTAGTTTAATGAAAAGATGACTCTCCCATCAATTTCGCCATTTTCAGAATTTCACCCAGCTTCATTTTTTTCTAGGCTGTGTCTTTTATCGACTTTTTTCCTATAAACTTTTTATATACTTTGCACCTCTTTATTTTTATCTACTTCCTATACTTATTTGTCTTTAGGATTTCGAATTGAGACAAGATGGCAAACGAATGTTACTATCACAACGTCCCTAGAATTAAAACAGGCTTACCTCATGCAACAACATACCCATTTTGATGCAATTGTCATTGGTTCCGGTCCTGGTGGTGAAGGTGCCGCTATGGGGCTGGTTAAACAAGGAAAAAACGTTGCTGTTATAGAACGTTATAACAGTGTCGGCGGCGGCTGTACCCACTGGGGTACGATTCCCTCTAAAGCCCTTCGTCATGCTGTTAGTCGCATTATCGAATTTAATCAAAACCCTCTATATAGTGATAATTCCCGCAGTTTACGCTCCTCTTTTTCTGAAATTCTTACTCATGCCGAAACCGTGATAAGTCAGCAAACTCGCATGCGTGAAGGGTTTTATGAACGCAATGGTTGCCAAATGTTTTCTGGTGAAGCAACTTTTGTTGATGATCAGCATGTTAGCGTGCGCTATGCAGATGGAAGTTGTGATGTCCTAAGTGCAGATAAGATTATCATTGCGACTGGATCACGACCTTATTGCCCGCCTGATGTTGATTTTACTCACTCCCGAATTTATAACAGCGATACCATTCTCAGCCTTTCCCACGAACCTCGCCATGTGATTATTTATGGTGCGGGTGTGATTGGTTGTGAGTACGCATCCATATTTCGTGGGTTAGGGGTCAAAGTCGATTTGATCAACACCCGCGATCACTTATTGGCATTCCTTGATCAAGAGATGTCTGATGCGTTGTCTTATCATTTCTGGAACAGTGGCGTGGTTATTCGTCACAACGAAGAATATGAAAAGATTGAAGGTTTAGATGATGGCGTTATTGTTCATCTTAAATCGGGCAAAAAAGTGAAAGCGGATTGCTTACTGTTCGCGAACGGCCGTACTGGTAATACTGATAATATCGGTCTGGCGAATGTGGGAATCGAAGCGGATGGTCGCGGCTTAGTTAAAGTTGACCATGCTTATCGCACAAGTAATGAGCACATCTATGCTGTTGGTGATGTGATTGGCTATCCAAGCCTAGCTTCTGCGGCTTATGATCAAGGACGTATTGCGGCTCGCGCAATTACCTCTGGTTTAGGTAATGCCCATTTAGTTGAAGATATTCCGACGGGTATTTATACCATTCCAGAAATTAGTTCTGTGGGTAAAACAGAACAAGAATTGACGGCAATGAAAGTCCCTTATGAAGTCGGTCGTGCTCAGTTTAAACATTTAGCACGAGCACAGATTGCGGGCATGAATGTGGGTAGTTTGAAAATTCTCTTCCATAGAGAAACACTTCAAATTTTAGGTATTCACTGTTTCGGTGAGAGAGCGGCTGAGATTATTCATATCGGCCAAGCGATTATGGAACAAAAAGGTGAAGGGAATACCATCGAATACTTCATTAATACTACATTTAACTATCCAACCATGGCAGAAGCGTTCCGAGTTGCTGCATTGAATGGTCTAAATCGACTGTTTTAGTAAATCTCTACGCTTTACACTGAATGATTGGCTTTAGAATAAGTGATTGCAGGTTCATCCCCGCAATCACTTTTTTGCTTTTATAGCTTACTTTTTATTTCTGTAGTACTTATCCATCGAGCTGTAAATTGTTTCAGCAAGCTGCTCATAGCGTCCACGCAATGGAGAGCCCGGACGGTAAACTAATACAATTCGGCGTTTTGGCTCAGGTTCGATACAGTTCAAGTAACAAACGCCATCCCGACAAGCCTCATGAGGTACAGCCAAATCAGGCAGCAATGTAATTCCGCTACCCGCTGCTACCATGTTTCTCAGCGTTTCTAAGCTCGTTGCTCTAAAATGAGTATCTTCTTTTGCCCCGGCTTGGAAACAGAATCCCATCGCTTGATCACGTAAACAGTGGCCATCTTCCAACATCAATAACTTCTCACCCGCTAATTCCCCCATTTCAACCGTGTCACGGTCATGCCATGGGTGATTTTCATAAATCGCGAGTTTCATTGGCTCTTCAAATAATGGCACCACAATAAATGGCTCGGTTTCTTTGACTTCTGCCAGGATGGCGCAATCCAACTTACCACTATCTAACTGAGCTAATAATTGCTGAGTCTGTGCTTCGTGCAAGTAAATTTCTAGTTTAGGGTGCACACGATGTAATTCAGGAATAATGTGCGGAAGTAAGTAAGGTGCAACCGTTGGGATCAGCCCTATATGTAAAGGCCCCGACATACTTTCACCTTGTAAAGCTGCCATTTCTTGTAGAACTTTTATCTCTCTTAAGATCGTTCTTGCCTGCTCAACGAGCAATAAACCTTGTTGAGTAAAAAGCACTTTTCGGCTGGTTCTTTCTAATAGCATCACGCCGAGCTCTTCTTCAAGCTTACGAATTTGACCGCTCAGCGTAGGCTGACTTACATGGCAAGAATCCGCAGCACGTCTAAAGTGCTTGTGCTCAGCAAGTGCAACTAGGTACTCCAGATCACGAATATTCATCCGCCTTTTTCCTCTCGTTATGCCTGACTATATAGATAATACCAATCATTATAAAGAATAGATAATATTTCATCTATCAATAAAATTAAAAAACACCCTTGCCTTTTTAGGATTTATCTCATGTGAAAATGAAACAAATTGTAAGAATAAGAAAGTAAATATATTTCTATAATTTAATTGAGAAAAATAGTACCGAACAGAAGTATCAAACAATATTACTCTTATTTAGAGTAATATTATCCAAATTAAATCACTAAATATTACTATTTTAAAATAAATAATTACTTAACCTAAATTTAACAATGACATAAAAATAGTACAATAATGCAAATTGATACAGAAAATAGCACTTCGTTCCAATAAATTGAACGGTCATTAATATCCATAAAGGTAAATTACACTATTGCTCTTAGATATGATAACAATCGTTATTAACTTATTGTTTTTCCAGTAATATTTAATAATATTTCGAACGTTGAATTTAGAATCATTTAGACAAATAATTACTGTAATCAAACGCAAAATAAATAACGCCAACGTAAAAATTAGCAGCTTAACTCGTAGTCAGACACCTTTTAGACATTTAGATAAGTTAATTAAGGTAAGAAGAAAAAACGTGATAAGCATTGTGAGCATTGGATTCCGCTACAAAAGACATTAAGTCACTTTAAAACTAAGGAATGTTCAATACAGATGATATCAAATGTAAAACGCATATTGTTTATCATGAAAGTACGGAATATTGATACTTAGCCATCTAGATAATTTCTCTTATATTTCTATATAGAATGATTATCAAAAACCCTCTAAAAAATGACAATAACGAATGGCTCAAAACACACTAATGGAACTTAATACCCAAAAATAAGGTAATAACAATTATAAAGAACATAGCTTTATTAAGTATTACCCCATAGTAATGAAACATTTTGTTATATTCTCTTTCATATCTAATTAAAGTTTGTAAATACATATAAAAGAATATATTAAAGTGATCTGCATAGATTTTGATATATATTATCAATCACTCAATGAATGAGTGCATGCAAATCTCATAAATTGATTTTTTTATTCGAAAATATCGAATAAGAAGGTTTTTTACACCATAATTATAAACTAAATGGTGATTAGATAGTTTTTTATGGGTGAGCACTTTTACTTATACTATATTTAACTTATCCCATATTGTTTAATTTAATTTTAAAATTTCCATACATTTGATTTTCAATATTTACACCTTAATCGAGTTATTTGAATTATTATATGCTCCATCAAATAGCACGAGGTAATTGAAAAAATAAAAGTAGCCAATATATACCTTACGCAATACCGAATTTATTAAATTAATACACTTAAACAAATTGATTAAACACAAATCAGTTAGGGGATCCTATTATGAAAAATTTAACATCAATCGCTAAAAAAACCTTCTCTCGCGCAGTCATGGCATTATTACTCGTTCCGGCTTTTAGCGCAGTTAATGCCTATGCAGAAAACAGCGAACATAACGGTACCATCCAATTTACAGGCTCAATTGTCTATGCCTCTTGCTTGAATGAAGTAAATAATAATAATGTCACTTTAAATTGTTTAAACGACAATGACGATATGGTTACCAATAGCATTGACCTGAAAAAATTAGTAAAAACTCAAGGTTGGAAAGTCTTGAATGGCGGTCGAAGTGTCTATTCTTATGATTGGCTGAATGAAGACAAACAGATGGGTATGTTAACAATTAAATATAGTTAAGATTAAACGTTATGGAAATTGGGGTAGCCATGCTACCCCCCATTTTTTACTACATTTTCTTTATTTACATCTTCAAGCGAGTTTTCGCATCTACAATGGCTTTTGCTACCTGCTTTTGAGATACCCCACCTTTTGCTAATCGCTTATCAAGACAAGACTGCAGAGATAAAATCTCATACACATCCAGTTGGATAGTTGCACTGAATTTTTGCAAATCACTTAATGCCATTTCTTCTAATGCTTTCCCCTGCGCTATCGCAGCCACAACAGCTTCACCCACAATATGGTGAGCTTCACGGAATGGAACGCCTTTTGCGACTAAATAATCAGCCAGCTCGGTCGCATTTGCATAGCCTTGTTTTGCTGCATCTTCACAACGAGGACGACGAATTTGAATACCATCCAGAACAAGTACCGCCATATGCATACAATCTAACCACGTATCGAGGGCATCGAATAACCCTTCTTTGTCTTCTTGCATATCTTTGTTGTAGGCAAGCGGTAATCCTTTCAGTGTCATCATCATGCCGGTTAATGCCCCTTGAACACGGCCACATTTACCACGAATTAGCTCCAATGCATCAGGATTTTTCTTTTGCGGCATCAGCGACGAACCTGAAGTCACTTTATCAGATAACTCTACAAACCCAGCTTCGCCACTATTGAAGAAAATCAAATCTTCAGCAAAACGTGATAAATGTACCATACCGATACTTGCGTCGGATAACAGCTCTAACACATGGTCTCTATCAGAAACTGTATCTAAACTGTTACGCGTTGCGGAGGAAAAACCTAGCCATGATGCCAATTGCTCGCGGTCAATATCATAGGCTGTACCCGCCAGCGCCCCGCACCCTAATGGGCTGACATCTAAACGTTTTAAAGTATCTTGCAAACGACTTTCATCACGAGACAACATTTCGCAATACGCTAAACACCAATGAGCGAATGTCACTGGCTGGGCACGTTGTAAGTGGGTATAGCCTGGCATCACGGCATCTTGGTTATGTTCAGCAGTGATGACCAGCGCTTTTTGTAACTCAGTCACAGCTTCTAATAACAGCGCCACTTGGCCTTTACACCACAGTTTTAAATCTGTCGCAACTTGGTCATTACGGCTACGACCTGTGTGCAGTTTTTTCCCTAAATCACCGACCTTATCAATCAGTTTACCTTCGACCCAGCTATGGATATCTTCGGCGTCGCTTTGCAAGATAATCTCAGGCTCGGCTTGCACTTCAGCCAATAGCGCATTGAGTGCTTGCTCGAGAGATTTTTGCTCGCTATCAGACAGCACGCCAACTGTGACCAACGCTTTTGACCATGCCACAGAGCCAATAATATCCTGCTCAGCTAAGCGATAATCAAAACGCAGTGAATCATTGAATTGTTTAAACCGTTGATCTGCCTGCTGACTAAAACGTCCACCCCAAAGTGCCATAACGAGTCCCTACCTGATTGATAAAATAAGTGTCTGCCCGACAGCCCTATCTGGCTGTCGGGGTCATTCTGATAAAACTATTTTGCTTTGTTCTGTTCTTTCAGCGCACGAATACGTGAAGAGAGTGAATAGAGACGGATAAACCCACCAGCATGGCTGTGATCGTAAACTTCATCTTCACCAAATGTTGCAAACTCTTCAGAGTACAGGCTCTTATCCGCTTTTTTCTGGATAGCAGTCACTTGCCCTTTATACAGTTTCAGAACCACTTCACCCGTCACATCCTGAGCCAGGGATTCTGCCGCTGCTTGCAGAGAATGACGCAGTGGCGCAAACCAGCGACCGTCATACACCACATAAGACATTTCTAGACCTAACTGCTCACGCCATTTGTAGCTATCGCGGTCTAATACTAATTGCTCAACACCACGCAGTGCAGCCATCATGATGGTGCCCCCTGGGGTTTCATAGCAACCACGGGATTTCATACCCACTAAACGGTTTTCTACGATATCGATACGACCCACGCCATGTTTTGCACCCAGCGTATTTAATGTTTCTAAACAACCCAATGGAGACAAGGCTTTACCGTTCACAGAAACCACTTCACCGTGTTTCACACCCACAGTCACCAGCTCAGCTTCATCCGGTGCGTCTTTCGGATCAACCGTCCATACCCAGCAATCTTGGTTGGCTGCATTCCATGTGCTTTCTAATACGCCGCCTTCGGTAGAAATGTGCCATGCGTTTTCATCACGGCTGTAGATTTTCTCTAAGCTAGCGGTAGTTGGAATATTACGTTCTTTCAGGTAATCCAGCAGAGCTTCGCGGGAACGTAAGTCCCACTCACGCCATGGCGCAACCACTTTCAGTTGTGGCGCTAAAGCGGTGTAAGTGCTTTCGAAACGCACTTGGTCATTACCTTTACCGGTTGCGCCGTGCGCGACTGCGTCTGCGCCAACTTTCAATGCGATTTCAACTTGCGCTTTAGCGATAATTGGACGCGCCATTGACGTACCCAGTAAATAGCTACCTTCATACAATGCACCCGTTTTCAGTACTGGGTAGATATATTCCTTGATAAACTCTTCACGCAGATCAACCACATAGCATTCAGAAGCACCTGATTGCAGGGCTTTTTTCTCAACACCGACTAAGTCTTCTCTGTCTTGACCCACATCAGCAACGAATGCCACGACCTCACAGTCATCGTAGTTCTCTTTTAACCATGGAATGATAGCCGACGTGTCTAATCCACCGGAGTATGCTAATACAATCTTCTTAATGCCCTTTTTCATAAATTACCTGTCCCAATTCTTTTAAAATAAATGTTTGATTTGTCTGTTTGCTTGCTCAGTTCTTCATTCAAGAAGCAAGAATTCGTGTGCCAATCGCGGTGCCATTAAATAATGATGGCAATTGCTCCGCATGGCGCCAGCTTGCAATATCCACCGGACGTTGCAATGTGGAAGCCGCTTCTAAAGCCGCATTCACTTTGACTATCATTCCATCAGTGATGATGCCTTGATCGATAAGTTTCTGGGCTTTGGCGGTGGTCATTTCATCAATCTTTTGACCTTTACCATCTAAAATACCGCTCACATCAGAAAGCAGGACTAAATCTGCATTCAGTGCTTGGGCAATCGCTGTCGCGGCTTGGTCTGCATTGACGTTCATAAGTTGCCCCTCTTCGGTGATCCCGATAGAGCTAATGATGGGTAAATATCCCGCAGACAGTAATAATTTCAGTAACTTAGCATCACCCGCTTTCGCGCTACCCACATGGCCTAGCTCATCATTAATTTGCGTAACCACTGCGCTGTGTCCATCCCCAAGGGATAAACCCACCGCTTGCAATTGATGTTTAATCGCCCATGCCAACAAAGTTTTATTCGCCGTTCCGGCTAACGCACCAGTAATAATGTCGATTTGGTCTGCTGGCGTAACGCGCAATCCTTGCTTTTTCACAACGGGTAATTGCAGTTTTTGCATTAATTCATCAACTAGACATCCACCACCGTGAACAATTACCAGCTCACGTTGATGAGCCTGACGGTAGGTTTGGATCGCCGTAAATAATCTTTCTAGGGCTTCTTCGCTATCGAGTAACACACCACCCAATTTAATGACTAAAGGTTGCATGGAGATTTATCCTTAATAAATTGCCATAAGAGCATTAAAGTAATGACTGCGTTTCGTTGAAACCAAACCGAATATTCATGCACTGAACAGCTTGCGCTGCGGCACCTTTTAATAGGTTATCTTCTGTACCCACTAAAATCAGGTGCTCACCTTTCAATACAAAGCCGATATCACAAAATGGCGTGCCAACCACCGATTTCAGTGCAGGAACCCCTTTGTCATATAAACGAACTAACGGTTTGTTGTGATACGCATCTTTAAATGTTTGGCTAATTTGCTCCGCTGTAACGCCGGCTTTCACTTTGCAAGTGATGGTCGCCAGTATGCCCCGTGCAAAATTGCCTAAATGTGGCGTGAAAATCACATCTCTACCTAGATGCGTCGCGATTTCAGGTTGATGACGGTGAGTGAAAATACCGTAAGGCTGTAAGCTCACTTCGCAAAAGCTGTTCGTCATGGAAGCTTTGCGTCCTGCCCCTGAAACGCCACTGGTCGCATTAATGACTGGCCACATGTTTTCATCGAGCAAATCCGCTTCAATCAGTGGCTTTAATGAAAGTTGAGAAACCGTTGGATAACACCCCGGTACCGCAATCAGCTGAGCTTGACGGATTTTATCTGCCTGCCATTCCGCTAAACCGTAAACTGCTTGCATTAACCACTGGGTATTTGTATGTTCGAAACCGTAGTATTGCGGATAAAACGCCGCATCTTGAACACGATAAGCACCCGAAAGGTCAAACACCACGCAACCCGCTTCAAGAAACTGGGGCGCGATGTCATGGCTCACTTCATGGGCGGTCGCGAGGAAAACAACATCGACCCCTTTTGCAGCCTCAGCCACATCAGTAAGCGGCTGAACCGGAAGGTCGATAATGCCTTTATACTGGGGATGTAAATCAGAAAAGCATTTACCTGCATCCGCACTTTGTGCGGAAACCATCAGCCCAGAAAGATGAATATCGGGGTGACGTTGTAAGTATGCGGCTAATTCTGCTCCAGTATAACCACTGGCCCCGACAATGAGTGTGTTCAACATGTGTTTTCTACCTTGTACTCGTGACCCAAACAGTTTAATGTGTATTTTTATTCAAATAAAGTGCATGAATATTGATACTATTATGGATAAAGGCTGTCAACAGTGAATATTAAATTACCTGCATTTATTGAGATTTATCGTCAATTAATCGCCACTCCGTCGATTAGTGCGACTGATTCGCAACTCGATCAGAGTAACCGAGCGCTGGTGGAGCTATTAGGTGGATGGTTAGAAACCTTAGGCTTTACTGTGAATATTCAACCGGTCCCTGATACCCGAGATAAATATAACCTGTTAGCCTCGATTGGCGAGGGTAACGGAGGGTTGATGCTATGTGGTCACACGGATACCGTCCCATTTGATGACGGTCGCTGGACTAAAGATCCGTTCAAGCTCACCGAACATAATGGCAAACTGTATGGGCTAGGCACCGCAGATATGAAAGGCTTTTTTGCCTTTATTATTGATGCACTGCGAGATGTTGACCTCAGTACCTTAAAACGTCCTTTGCATATTCTCGCCACGGCAGATGAAGAAACCTCGATGGCTGGCGCTCGCTTCTTTGCCGCCAGCACGCAATTACGCCCTGATTTCGCCATCATCGGTGAACCGACATCATTACAGCCTATTCGTGCGCATAAAGGGCATCTTTCCAATGCCATTCGCATTACAGGTCAATCTGGGCATTCCAGTGATCCAGATAGAGGCGTTAATGCCATTGAATTAATGCATGAATCTATCTCTCACTTAATGACCTTAAGAAATACATTGAAAGAGCGCTATAACAACCCTGCGTTTGTGATCCCTTATCCAACCATGAACTTCGGTCATATTCATGGTGGTGATGCAGCAAACCGAATTTGTGGTTGCTGTGAATTACATATGGATATTCGCCCACTACCAGGTTTAACGTTGCAAGATCTGGACGAGCTACTTAATGAAACTCTCGAACCCGTTCGTGCAAAATGGCCGGGTCGCTTAGCCATTGAAGAGATGCACCCACCGATCCCCGGCTATGAATGCCCCACAGATCATAAAATGGTGGCAGTCATTGAGCAGTTATTAGGTAAAAAAGCGGAAACCGTGAACTACTGTACGGAGGCGCCATTTATCCAAGAACTCTGCCCAACACTGGTACTGGGTCCCGGCTCTATTGAACAAGCCCACCAGCCTGATGAGTTCATCGATATGAGCTTTATTGAACCAACCCGCCAACTCATCAGCCAAATGGTCGAGCACTTCTGTTTTACTGAATAATGTTGTACTGCATGCGGAGTCACTTGGCTCCGCATTTCCCCATCATGAATTTTTCTCTTGTTGCGCCTGAAAAAACATCAATTCCAAATTTGATTTAGGAGTTGACTCTCACTCAATATCGCGTAATCTCTATTTAGACGTCTAAACGTATAGAAGTACAAAAGAGTGCATATAATCGAATAACGAAAATAATCATTAAATAATGAGTTTCTTGAGGCGAGGTCACAGGGTATGAGTTTCTTTCACGCAAATCAGCGCGAGGCGTTGAACCAAAATTTAGCTGAATTAGATGGGCAGATTAATGTCTCATTTGAATTTTTCCCACCTCGCTCAGCAGAAATGGAACAAACATTGTGGAAGTCTATCGATAGGCTCAAGGTCTTAAAACCAAATTTTGTCTCTGTCACCTACGGTGCTAACTCCGGTGAGCGAGATAGAACCCATAGCATCATTAAAGATATCAAAGATAAAACAGGATTAGTGGCAGCACCGCACTTAACCTGCATCGATGCCAGCCCTGATGAACTAAAAACCATCGCGCGCGATTACTGGAATAACGGTATTCGCCATATTGTGGCATTACGGGGAGACCTCCCTGATAACAGCCGCAAGCCCGACATGTATGCTGAGCACTTGGTTGAATTACTGAAAACTGAAGCCGACTTTGATATTTCCGTCGCCGCTTACCCCGAAGTGCACCCTGAAGCTAAAAGTGCTCAGGCAGACTTAATCAATTTGAAGAAAAAGATTGAAGCCGGAGCCAACCGTGCCATTACCCAATTTTTCTTCGATGTTGAAAGCTACCTACGTTTTCGTGACCGATGCGTAGCAACAGGCATTGATGTGGAAATCGTACCGGGAATTTTGCCAGTCTCTAACTTTCGCCAGCTAGAACGTTTTGCCAAAATCACCAATGTGCGTATCCCAAGTTGGATGAATAGAATGTACGAAGGCTTAGATGATGACCCTGAAAGTCGTAATCTTGTTGGTGCATCAATTGCCATGGACATGGTGAAAATTTTAAGTCGTGAAGGCGTAAAAGATTTCCATTTTTACACCTTAAACCGCTCTGAATTGACTTACGCCATTTGCCACACATTAGGCGTTAGACCAAAATAATTGGGTGTTAGGTTGAAGTAACCACTTCATTCCTATCACTTATCGGGTTAATTCATTTATCGTGAATTAACCCAGTTATATTCCCCTCCCTCTATTCTATTTATCGCCATTCTCTATAATTCCATTTTCCATAGTTAATGCAGGCTAAAACCAATCATTATTAGACTAGATATTAAAGTTATGGAATAAATAATCCCTTAAATATGCCCAAATAGAATTAAAATGCAGAAAATATTTAATTAAAAACCTGAAATTAGATCAATCCAAAACAAATAGTCGTTTAGTGATGCGCTGATTAATATCATTAAAAATCACATAAAACGCTATTTTATCCTTATTCACCATTATTTACCTGATAATGAAAATATTATTTTTCAATAGCTTACAAAACAAAAGAAACCACATATCCCATTGATGCAACTCATTTTTTCACATTGAATGACGTAGTGAAAACGCAGATTAACAATGTTGATAAATTGTTATACCTGATTAACTTCGAATTTAAATCATATTTACCATAAAAACAAATAATCAAAACAACCGCTATTAAAATAAGACTTTCGTTTAAAGAACTTTATTCTAATTTATTTTTATGCTTATATGAAAATATAAGATTATTGATCATTCCTAGTAATAACATCTCAATTATTGAGGAGATTCGTTGTATGAATAATAAATCAGTATCTTCAAAATATAGTGAATTAGATGATATTTATGCTTCATTTGATTTATCCCAATCCTTACCAAAAACGAAATTCCCAATCAAAGAAAGCGACCCGAGAAATGTATTTAGCGCAGTACGTGATGAGCTAATGCTAGATGGTAATTCCCGACAAAACTTAGCGACATTTTGCCAAACATGGGTCGATGACGAAATTCGCAGTTTGATGGATCTCTCTATCGACAAAAACATGATTGATAAAGACGAATATCCGCAAACCGCTGAAATTGAAAACCGCTGCGTGCATATGCTCGCTGATTTATGGAACTCTCCTGACGCACTCAATACATTAGGCTGCTCAACGATTGGCTCTTCAGAAGCCGCAATGTTAGGGGGACTGGCGTTAAAATGGCAATGGCGTAAAAAACAAGCTGCCAAAGGAAAACCCACCGATAAACCTAACTTAATCTGTGGTCCTGTCCAAATTTGTTGGCATAAATTTGCCCGTTATTTTGATGTTGAACTGCGTGAAATTCCACTTGAAGGCGACCGCCTGATCATGAGCCCTGAAGAAGTTCTCAAACGCGTTGATGAAAATACTATCGGTGTCGTTCCGACTTTAGGTGTGACGTTCACTTGCCAATATGAGCCAGTGAAAGCAGTTCATGATGCATTAGATAAACTGCAAAAAGAAACTGGCTTAGACATTCCTATTCATGTGGATGGTGCAAGTGGTGGTTTCCTCGCGCCTTTCTGTGCTCCTACCCTGGAATGGGATTTCCGTTTACCTCGCGTTAAATCCATCAACGCATCTGGACACAAATTTGGTTTAGCGCCATTAGGTGCCGGTTGGGTAATTTGGCGTGAAGCGAAAGACCTCCCAGAAGAGCTAATTTTCAATGTGAACTACCTTGGCGGTAACATGCCAACCTTCGCATTAAACTTCTCTCGTCCAGGTGGACAAATCATTGCACAGTATTACAACTTCCTGCGTCTTGGTCGCGAAGGCTACGCTAAAATTCATAATGCTTGCTATGCCACCGCGCAATACCTTGCCCGTGAAATTGAAAAACTGGGTCCATTTGAGATGATCTTTGATGGCGATAGTGCCAAAGGTATCCCAGCGCTGGCATGGAAATTAAAAGACGGAGCGAAAACTAGTAACTACTCTTTATATGATATTGCAGACAAACTACGTAGTCGCGGCTGGCAAGTTCCCGCTTACTCAATGCCTGCAAACCGTGAAGACCTGGTGATCCAACGTATTTTAGTCCGTCATGGTGTCAGCCTAGACCTCGCCTCACTGCTCATCGAAGATTTCAAACGCACCCTCGAATATTTCGAGAAACACCCTGTCAGTACACCACTTTCTAAAGAAGAAAGCGGCGGTTTCAATCACAGCTAATCCTTAGTCGTTTATCCAGTCGGCGTATTCATTTATGCGCCGACTGACTTCGTAAAACATATGACAGGAGAATAGGCATGGCGACGTCAACAACAGCTCCAGCCGCAAAACAACTCACCTTGTTAGGTTTTTTTGCGATCACCGCGTCTATGGTGATGGCGGTCTATGAATATCCGACATTCGCCACATCGGGTTTCAGTTTAGTCTTCTTTTTACTCTTAGGGGGATTGCTATGGTTCATCCCCGTAGCCTTATGTGCTGCCGAAATGGCCACCGTTGAAGGTTGGGAAGAAGGAGGGATTTTCGCGTGGGTTTCCAACACATTGGGAGAGCGTTGGGGATTTGCGGCGATTTCATTTGGTTATCTACAAATTGCGATAGGTTTTATTCCGATGCTGTACTTTGTACTCGGCGCCCTATCCTACATATTAAATTGGCCAGAACTCAATACTGATCCCATCACCAAAACCATCGGCGCTCTGGTGATTTTATGGGTTCTCGCCTTTACCCAATTTGGTGGAACAAAATATACAGCAAGTATCGCAAAAGTCGGTTTCTTTGCTGGGATTTTATTACCGGCTCTCATTCTCGTTGGGCTAGCGATTAGCTACTTGGCAAGCGGTGCGCCTTTAGCTATCGAGATGAGCACAAAAACCTTTATTCCTGACTTCACTCAAATCGGCACATTAGTGGTCTTTGTCGCCTTTATTCTCAGCTACATGGGTGTTGAAGCCTCTGCAACCCACGTCAACGAAATGAAAAACCCTGGTCGAGATTATCCTGCAGCAATGTTTTTACTGATGATTGCGGCGATTTGCTTAAGCTCTATTGGCGGTTTATCGGTTGCTGCCGTGATCCCTAACAGCGAAATCAACCTATCTGCTGGTGTGGTACAAACCTTTGAGGTTCTCGTTACCCACTTTAATTCCACTTTAGAGTGGGCAGTACGGATTATTGCCGCGTTGCTATTACTCGGCGTATTAGCGGAAATTGCCTCTTGGATTGTGGGACCTTCCCGTGGGATGTATGTCGCTGCACAAAAAGGAATTCTGCCGAAAAGCTTTGCCAAAGTGAATAAAAATGGCGTGCCAGTCACGTTAGTGATTTCCCAATTACTGATCACCACGGTGGCGATTATTGTCCTTACTAACACGGGCGGCGGCGGGAATATGTCCTTCCTGATAGCGCTGGCATTAACCGTTGTTATTTATCTGTGTAGCTACTTTATGCTGTTCCTCGGTTATATGCATTTAGTCTGCAAACAATCTGATAAAAAACGGGCATTCAACGTTCCGGGCGGTAAAAGCTTTAAATTGTTAATCGCGTTTGTTGGGTTAGTGATCTCAATTCTGGCATTTGTGGTGTCATTCTTCCCACCAAGTTCATTGCCGGGCGGAGCAGATGATACGACTTACGTGACGCTGCTCGCGGTCAGTTTTGTAATTATCTTCCTGCTGCCTTTTGTGATTTATGCATTCCACAATAAAGTAGGAAAATCCACCAACGTCTCCATGGTGCATATCAAAACTCACAATGCCCCAACGAACCATTTCTTTATTCATCCACGGGCGCGTTCGCCTTATCATTTGATCCATAATGATCAGAACAAAAAATAACGTTCGACCATAAACGAAAAAGGCTGCCAATTGGCAGCCTTTTACTTATCACTAATTATAAATAACGTAATCAATTACTAGCCGGTATTACGCATTCCCGCCGCAACACCTGCAATGGTCACCATCAACGCTTGCTCCACACGCGGGTCTGGATGCTCTTGCTGACGAGAGCGTTGTAATAGCTCAGCCTGCAATACGTTCAGAGGGTCGGTATAGACGTTACGCAGGGCGATAGATTCCGCAATCCACGGTAAATCCGCCATCAACGCTTCATCTTTAGAGACCGCTAAAACACTCTTAATATCTTCGGATAACTGGTCACGCAGTTTTTGTCCCAGTGGCCATAAACGTTTCTCAACGAGGCAATGGTCATAATATTCCGCTAACCATAGATCGGCTTTCGCGTACACCATTTCCAGCATTGCAATACGGGTTTTGAAGAATGTCCACTCTTGCCACATTTCATCCAGTACCGCTTGCTTGCCTTCTTTTTCGATGACATGTTTCAGCGCCGCACCTGCCCCTAACCATGCGGGTAACATCAAGCGGTTTTGTGTCCACGCGAAAATCCAAGGAATAGCGCGAAGGGTCTCAACACCCCCAGTAGGACGACGTTTTGCAGGGCGAGAACCTAATGGCAATTTGCCCAGCTCTAACTCTGGGGTCGCCGCACGGAAATACGGGACAAAGTCAGGCTGTTCACGCACATAATCGCGATACATCGCGCAAGATACGTCTGACAACGAATTCATTACTGCCTTCCACTCTTCTTTTGGCTCTGGCGGTGGCAATAAGTTGGCTTCGAGGATAGCGCTCGCGTACATGGCTAAACTGCTAATCGTCACTTGCGGGAGACCAAACTTAAAGCGGATCATTTCGCCTTGTTCCGTCACACGCAACCCGCCTTTTAAGCTTCCCGGTGGTTGGGAAAGAAGTGCGGAATGTGCTGGCGCACCGCCACGACCAATGGTGCCGCCACGACCGTGGAACAGTGTCAGTTTCACGCCTTCTTTATCGCACAACTTAATCAGGGCATCTTGTGCACGATACTGCGCCCATGACGCTGCCATCACACCCGCATCTTTTGCAGAGTCGGAGTAACCAATCATTACCATTTGGCGATCATCAATCAGCTCACGATACCATTCAATGCTAAGCAACTTAGTCATCACGCTTTCGGCGTTATTTAAATCTTCCAGAGTTTCGAACAGTGGCGCAACCGGCAATTTAATGGAAGCACCCGCTGCTTTTAGCAGGAGTTTGACGGCTAAAACGTCGGATGGCACTTTCGCCATCGAAATCACGTAAGCGGCGATAGAGTCATTCTTCGCTTTAGCGATAACGCGGCAAGTTTCGAATACTTCTTGCGTTTCTGCTGTCGGTTGCCAATCTTGTGGGATCAGTGGACGACGAGATTGCAACTCAGTCAGTAAGAAATCTTGCTTCTCTTGTTCTGACCAATTGCCATAGTTACCCAGCCCCAAATATTCTGTCAGCTCAGACAGTGCTTCGGTATGACGAGTGCTCTCTTGGCGCACATCGATACGCACCAATTGCAGACCAAAGCTACGAATACGGCGCAACGTATCTAACAGTGAGCCATTAGCAATAATGCTCATATTGCAAGCAACGAGCGATTGATAGCAGGTATACAGCGGATCCCAAAGTTGCGCGTTATCCGTCAGTAAATCCGCTGGTGGCAGAACTTGCTCACCTTTCACTCGGCGCTCTAAATAATCCAATGTAGAAAACAGTTGGCTACGCAGATTTTTGGCAATTTGGCGATAAGGCTCATCCACATCATCGCCGCCTGCGAGTGCACGCAGCTCTGGCGTCGCTTCCGTCATAGAAAGCTCTGACACCAAGACTTGAATATCTTTCAAGAATAAATCGGCAGCTTTCCAACGGCTTAATAGCAGAACATGGCGAGTCACTTCCGCGGTCACATTCGGATTACCATCACGGTCGCCGCCCATCCATGACGTAAAGCGGATTGGGTTTGCTTCGACAGGTAATTCAGCCCCAATGGACTCTTCAAGCTGTTCATTGAATTCCCGTAAAAATGCCGGAACCCCTTCCCACAAAGAGTTTTCAACAACCGCAAAGCCCCATTTTGCTTCATCGATTGGCGTAGGGCGAATTTTACGAATTTCATCGGTATGCCAAGATTGCGCCACCAGTTGGCGTAAGCGACGCATAATATTGTTGCGTTCGTAATCCGCTAAATCATCATGATCGAGCTGGGATAAACAGGTGTTCACCTCAACCAATTTGTGAATTAAGGTACGTCGGGCGATTTCGGTTGGATGGGCGGTCAGCACCAGCTCAATAGAGAGCTCTTCAACGGCTTTTTGAATATCACCGTGGCTAAAATCGTGCTCTTTTAAACGCCCAAATAATTTCTGTAGGGCAACAGGGTTACTCGCCGCTTCACCGTGGGGAGAAATACTGTGGTATTGCTCTGCCACGTTGGTTAAGTTTAAGAATTGGTTGAATGCCCTCGCAACGGGTAATAGCTCGTCGTTGGTCAGTGTTTGCAAGGTCATTAATAATTTTTGGCGCTGAACTTCATTACCTGCGCGGGAGGATTTGGATAGCTTACGAATAGATTCGACTTTATCGAGGATATCTTCACCAAGAGCGTCTTTGATGGTATCACCGAGTAGCTTACCCAACATACTGACATTACTGCGCATTGCGGAATATTGCTGATTCATGGGACTCCTGATCTTGTGCTGTTGGCAGGATGCCACCCCGCTTCTCGTGAACGGTTAACAAACTGCGCTGGATTTCCTGTAATAAAATTTCAGTCGGCTAGAATTATGTTTTGTGATGCAGACCGCGAATTTCACCCTGTACCCTATATTCATATCAGAAAAAAAGCGCTTTGGGTGATTTTTCTGAAATTTAATTACAGCACCATTTTTATTAATTTTTCTTATTTAAGTATTGCGTCAGCGCAATCTATCGTCGATTCAGCACTTTTAAGTCATGA
Source organism: Providencia sp. wls1916 (assembly GCF_009706585.1). Lineage (NCBI taxonomy): Bacteria > Pseudomonadati > Pseudomonadota > Gammaproteobacteria > Enterobacterales > Morganellaceae > Providencia > Providencia sp. wls1916. The sequence goes on along the minus strand of NZ_WLUL01000016.1, from coordinate 182,203 downwards.
ATCTTATTTAAGAATAAAATAGGAATTGGAAAATTTGGGAAATGAAGAGAACGCACGCGTTTATCTAACCCGTGCGTTACTGATTTTATAAAAGCTGAGAAAGTCGATTCAGGTCAGATTGGATAGCACCGGCGGTCACATCGCGACCCGCACCTGGTCCACGGATCACCAATGGGTTATCACGGTACCAACGGCTTTCAATGGCAAAAACGTTATCCCCCGGCAATAAAGAGGCTAACGGGTGCTCAGGTTTAACCGCCTCGACACCCACTTTTGCTTTACCTTTCACTGCATCAAACCGCGCCACGTAACGTAGCACTAACCCCAGCTCCTTCGCGGCTTCTAAGCGCTGCTGCATCTGCTCGTTAATCACGGCGCTATTTTCAAAGAATTCATCCAGTGAGCCTGTTTCCGCTTGCGCTGGCACTAACGATTCCACGCGCACATCATCCGGTTCGATATCATAGCCCGCTTCTCGCGCCAGAATAATGAGCTTGCGCATCACATCTTGCCCAGATAAATCGATGCGCGGATCCGGTTCCGTTAATCCTTGCTGCCAAGCTTGCTCGACAAGCTCACTGAAAGGCACTGAGCCATCAAACTGCAAGAATAGCCACGATAATGTGCCAGAGAAGATCCCGCTGATCGCCAGAATCGCGTCACCGCTTTCTTTGAGATCGCGCACTGCGTAGTTGATCGGCAACCCAGCGCCAACGGTCGCATTATAGAGCCAATGACGCCCCGTTTTGGCGAATGCATCACGAATTTCACGATACTGCTGAGTAGGCGCTGCCCCTGCGAGTTTGTTTGCACTGATAACATGGAAACCGTAACTCGCAAAGTCCACATAACTATTAGCAAGCTCGCCACTGGCTGTGACATCCAACACAATCAGGTCATCATAAGGGTGCGCTCGCATCCATAAAAACAGATTGTCGTCCTGATGCTCGACCGCTTCATCATCAAAGAAAGCTAATGCACGGCTTGGGTCAATACCTTGGTAATTCAATAAACTGCGGCGACTATCCACGACACCCGCCAAAACAAAGTCAAAGTCACTGCGAGCAGAAATATTTTGCTGCTCAACCGAAAACAGCTCTAACCAACGGGCGCCAATATTCCCTTTACCAAATAATACTAAGCCGATGCGCTTTTCGGCGCGGAATAAGCTTTGGTGCATACCTTGAATGATATGCTCAGTTTGATTAGTACGCAGTACCGCGACTAAGCTAATGCCATCTTCTGAGTGCCAGATAAACTCAACCGGCTGCCCTTTAAGCTCTTCATAAAAACGGTGGCTATGCAGCGGTTTTTTACACACACCAGCGCCAACCAGAGCCACCAGTGAAAAACCTTCACGTAATGAAAGAGACCCAGGCAATGCCGCTTCTTCCAATACATTCAACGCGCTTTCCACCACTTCCGAGGTGTAGCACAGTTGCAAGATAGCGCGGTCATGGTGAACGCCTCGCGCCAATGGGCGAAGTTGTACGCGTTTTAATAATAAATCCACATCCTTGCAGATTTGGTTGAAGTCGCGCCCTGCAGCAATTCGCAGCTCAATTAAGCACACATCGTTGTGGCTGGTGACAATTTTTGCCCCCGTCCCCGAGGCTAATACACGCTCAATTTTGGTGGAGCCTTGCTCCGGCTGGTAGCTACAGCGCAGCTGCAAATCAATATTGCTGACGGAAACAGGCTGCAAAGTACGCGTATGTAAGACAGGCGCAGCAAGGCGAGCCAATTCACTCGCTTCATCTAAACGCAATAACGGCAATAGACATGCATCTTTCACCTTGCGAGGATCCGCACTGTATACCCCTGCCACATCACTCCAAATGGTGACTTTGCCGACATCCGCTAATGCCCCTACTTGGGTAGCCGAATAGTCACTGCCATTACGTCCTAACAGGACGGTTTCACCTTTTTGATTACGGGAGATAAACCCTGTGACCACAAGACGGCGCTGAGGATGTTGCACCAGTAATTGCTGTAGGAGATGGCGGGATTGAACCTCATCCACCTGTGGCTGCGCTGCTCTTTCTGCGCGTAAAAATGTACGTGCATCTAGCCAAGCGCTTGCCATATCAAACTGTTCAAGCACGGCAGACATTAAACGTGCAGACCAAATTTCACCATGCCCCACAACTTCTGCGTAGGCAGCATCATTGATAGGTTTATCCAGTAGCCCACTGAGTCGTTCTAAATCCGCAACAAATAGCTGATTGAGCTCATTAGCCTTCTCTTCAGGCAGTAAACCACTGATCAAATCTTGCTGGTAGCGGCGTAGCGCTTGCTGCACTTGATGGGCAGAAATACGGTCACTCTGGCTTAATTTAAGCCAACTTATCAGCTGGTTTGTGGTACTCCCTGCCGCAGAAACAACCATTAAATCGCCGGGTTGGCTGTAGTTCGCCATAATGGTGGCGACACGCTGATAACATTTCACATCAGCTAAGCTACTTCCCCCAAACTTGTGTAACTGTCGGTGACAAGGGATCACCTCAAATGCTGTTATTGCACTCATCAAAAACTCCGCTAACGTTATGACGCAACCTTAAATGCGTGGCTTAAATCTGCGATAAGATCCTGACTATCTTCAAGACCGACTGAAATGCGCAATAAACTATCAGTAATACCTGCTGCGGCTCGCGCTTCAGGAGACATGCCAGCATGGGTCATGGTCGCCGTATGGGAAATCAAGGTTTCTACACCACCGAGAGATTCCGCTAATGTAAACAAGCTCAGCGCCTGTAAAAACTGACGAAGTTGCGCTTCATCGCCTGCAAATTCAAAACTTAACATTGCGCCAAAGCCAGATTGTTGCGCGGCGGCAATGTGATGTCCCGGATGATCACTCAAGGCAGGATAATATATTTTCTTCACCAGCGGCTCAGTTTTAAGATATTTTACGATTTCACCCGCATTATGCTGCTGCTGTTTTATGCGAGGCAACAATGTTCTCATACCTCTGAGTAGCAGATAACTGTCAAATGCACCGCCAGTGACACCGATATTATTCGCCCACCATGCTAATTCTAGAGCCCATTTCTCTTCTTTTGCAATCACCGCACCCGCAATAATATCTGAATGACCATTGAGATATTTTGTACAAGAATGTACAACAAAATCAGCACCTAACGCTAATGGTTGCTGTAATGCAGGGCTTAAAAATGTGTTATCCACCACCACCAAAGCCCCTGCTTGATGTGCAAGCGTCGAAATATGTTGGATATCGTAAATTCTCAGTAACGGGTTACTTGGGGTTTCAATGAGTACCAGTTTGGGTTTTCTCGCTAATGCCGCTTGCAACGCAGATTCGTCACTTTGATCAACAAATTCAACCTGATAAGCCCCTTTTTGGCTCAAGCTATTAAATAAACGGTAGCTGCCGCCATAGCAATCGTGCGGAGCAACGAGCAAATCACCCGGCTGTAATAATACCGTGCATAATAGATGGAGAGCCGACATCCCGCTGTTAGTCATCACGGCACCACTTCCCCCTTCTAGCTGTGCCAGTGTTCGCTGCACAATATCTCGCCCAGGATTACCACGACGGGAGTAGTCATGGGTTCTTGGCTCATTGAAATCTGTAAAATTATAGGTGCTAGATAAATAGATGGGAGGAACAACGCAACCAAATTGCGAGTCTTCATTGAGTCCATTATGTATCGCGATAGTGGATGCTTTGTATGTCATGAGTGTCTCTCCAAGTATGGGATAGCTCAAATCATACTCAAAGCAAATTTAGCCGTCAACATGTCTGGACGTCTAAACCTCTTTACGTTTATAACAACTAATGGAATAATCAGCCATAATAATTATGTGCCAATGGATAGTTAGACCACCTTACCGGCATATAAAAAGACTTAATTTATTGATTTTAATACGCATTAAATAATAACTTAAGCCCTTTATTCTTAACCCGTATGCTGAGTGTATCTTGAAAAAAATTCATCTTCAGGATCAGGAAACTGACACTCGTATATTATTTTATTATCAATGAATATATCCAAGGTATCTCATGGCTGAATGGAACGGTGAATATGTCAGTCCGTATGCTGAACATGGCAAAAAAAGCGAGCAAGTCAAAAAAATTACAGTATCGATTCCTTTAAAAGTACTGAAAATTTTAACTGATGAACGTACTCGTCGTCAGATCAATAACTTGCGCCACGCGACTAACAGTGAATTACTGTGCGAAGCCTTTTTGCATGCGTTTACTGGTCAACCGCTGCCGGATGATGATGATTTGCGTAAAGAACGCAATGATGAGATCCCTGAAGCAGCAAAAGAGATCATGCGTGAACTGGGTATTGACCCAGAAACTTGGGAATATTAATCCCTCCGCGTCTTTCTTTAACACTCGACTTACTGATGTGGGTCGAGTGTGACTTATCTTATCAACCTATTTCACCTCAATAACACTCTTACCCTCTGCTCCACCCATCATTTATTTTCATTATCTTCATACTGTTAAGCAATTTCATTTGTTGCCGATAACCAATGTACGCGTTTTGCCATGGATTAATCTCAAGAACAAGCCATCCGTCAAATAAAGCGCGATTTTTCTTTCCTCTAAAGACTATTTTTACAGCTAAATGCTTAATTATATTAAAAAACAATAAAGCCTGCTGTATATCAAGTTTTATGGGGATCCTGCATAGATAAATTTAATAGTTATCTATACTCATATTGCGTGATTCGAATACATAGCTAAATGGAATTTATAATGAAAAAAATTATTGCCGTATCTCTACTCAGTTTGGTGTCTAGTGCTGCCTTTGCAGGGGCAGAAAGCCTGTATGTCTCAGGTAAAATCGGGGCTTCAATTGTCCAAGTTTCAAATCAAAAATGGCTCACTAGCGATAACGAATTTGAAAAAACCAATCTCGGAAATACCAATGATTCTGTTTTCGGCGGCAACATTGCCGTCGGTTACGATTTTTCTAAAACCACCACGTTACCTCTGCGTACCGAACTTGAATTTGGGATGAGGGAAAAAGCCTCCACAAGCCATAACTTGGCGTCCTACAACGACCACGTCGATTTAAGTAGCTCGGATGATGTTAAAACCGATATCACCTTAAACACCGTGATGCTCAATACCTATTATGATTTCAAAAATGACACCAAATTTACCCCATATGTCAGCGTTGGGTTAGGTATGGCAAGCATTAACCACAAAATGCGCTACGACTACAATGAACATATTGTTAGCATGAACCAATTCACTCATGAAAAATTCACCAAATCTAAAACCACCACGAACTTTGCGTGGAGCGTCGGCTTAGGTTCGCAATACAGAGTGAATAATCACGTTTCATTAGATATGGGATACCGCTTCTTAGATGCAGGAAAATCTGAAGCGAGTTACTACGCAGATAGCCAAGAAAACACTTCTAAAGTCAAAGTGAGAAGCCATGACATTATGTTTGGTATAACTTACCGTTTCTAAGGATTTTCAGTTGGCACCTTAATACATATTCTTGAGGTGCCAACCTACTTCTTTCAGCCATTGAATCCAAATATTACAATTATGATGAGAATTTATTTCTTATAATCCATATTATACAGAATTTAATTCTGATGAATATTCATTTTATTCTCTCTTTTTAGCGCAATCCCTCGAAGTTTCTTACACTGACTATAACCCCGCCTTCATCACTTATACTCCAGTAAGGTTTCCATCCGAAATCATTCACTGGTGCTTAATTATGAAAAATTTACTTTTGGCTTCAAGTTGCTTGTTGTTTGCTAATTTAGCAATAGCATCCAGTAATAACGGCGTATATATATCCAGTAAAATTGGTGTATCAGTTTTGAATATGTATGATTCAAAGCTCAAATCCGCAAGTCTCAGCGATCCCAATTTTAGTACCATCAATTTTAGTGATAAAAGTCATTCTGCTTTTGGTAATTACCTTGCTATTGGCTATAACTTTTACGATCAATTTTCACTGCCTATTCGTAGTGAATTAGAGCTTGGTATGAGAGGGAAAATTCAAAATAATTATAATGTTGCTAAGGTTTCTACTCCATCTGGCATAGATGCATCTACAGATATGAAAAATGAAGCAACTCTCACAACAGTGATGCTAAATGGATACTACGATATGAAAAACCAGACTCAGTTTACACCTTATATTTCTTTTGGATTAGGTCTGGCAAGTACTCGATATGATAGAGAACTACAAACATTTCTCCAAACGCCTAGTAGTAAATCTACAGACCTGAATTCAGCATCGGAAAGAATTAATAAATTAGCATGGAGTATAGGCTTCGGTAGTCAATATGCATGGAGCGACAATTTATTATTTGATATGAGTTATCGTTTCTTAGATGCAGGGAAGTATCAGATCACAACTAAAGATGCATTTGATCCTGGTGATACCCACAAATCCCAATTCAATCTCGCCAGCCATGACTTTATGTTTGGAGTCGCCTACCGTTTTTAACAGCTCAATTGACGAATTTTAGGCAATAAAAAACCTGTTCAATTGAACAGGTTTTCTTACTGAATACGTTAAATCAACTTCAACGTGACAGGTTTTATTACTTTTTAGCACCTGGGATGCTGAAACGCTGGTTGAAGCGATCAACACGACCACCGGTAGCAACATCACGTTGTTTACCAGTATAGAACGGGTGGCAGTTACCACAAACGTCCAGGTTCAGAGAGTGACCAGCTGTTGAGTTGATTTTCATTACGTTGCCGCAAGAACAAGTTGCAGTAACTTCTTCATATTTAGGGTGAATACCTTTTTTCATGGGAGAACCTCTAATAAGGCCGTGTCGCCATTCCAGCCCTAACGCCGGACACCACACGTCGTGTTGATTAAATTTAGTTTATTGGCAAAACAAAATTAATTGATACCAAAGGCGGCGGATCATACAGAAAATCTGTTTATCACGCAATGAAAATAGCATGATTTTTGTGGTACTCTAACAGAATACCCTCATATTTTTGTACAAAAAACAGACGGAAATCCAGCTATGATCGTCGTTCAGGTGGCGTTACCTGTTCCTTTAAATCGCACATTTGATTATCTCTTGGGTGCAAATATGCCAGTCCCCGTCATCGGTGGGCGAGTTATGGTGCCTTTTGGCAAACGCCAAGCCCTTGGTGTGGTTGTCAATCTGAGCGATAAAAGCGAATTTCCCGAAGACCAACTCAAAGCCGTGGAGCTGGTATTAGATTCAAAAACCCTGTTCCCCGACGATCTCTGGCAGCTGCTGCTATGGTCATCTCAATATTATCATTACCCAATTGGCGAAGTATTATTTCACGCGATGCCGACCCTATTACGCCAAGGGAAACCCGCTGAATTTACGCCGATCTGGCAATGGCAAGTGACTGAAGAAGGCCAAGCGGTGGATCTGAATGAGCTAAAACGATCCCCAAAACAGCAGCAAGCATTAGCGCTCTTACGCCGCCGTCCGGTTTATCGCCATCAAGTTAGTGAGCTTGAAATCAGTGAAAGCGCCCTGCAAGCATTAAAGAAAAAACAGTATGCCGAGTTGCACCCTGTTCAACCAGTTGCGGAAAAATGGCAATCACAGTTTGCCGTGAGTGGAGAACGTTTACGACTCAATAGCGAACAAGCTACTGCTGTAGGCGCAATTCGCGCAGAAGATGATAATTTTTCGCCGTGGTTACTGGCGGGGATCACCGGATCGGGAAAAACCGAAGTCTACCTGAGTGTGTTAGAAAATATTCTGGCTCAAGGTAAACAAGCCTTGGTATTAGTCCCCGAAATTGGCTTAACACCACAAACTATTAATCGCTTCCGTGAACGCTTTAACGTTCCTGTGGATGTGCTGCATTCTGCGCTCAATGACAGTGAACGCTTAGCGGTTTGGTTACGGGCAAAGCAAGGTTCTAACGGCATTATCATCGGGACTCGCTCTGCCTTGTTCACGCCATTTGCTCGTCTTGGCATTATTATTATCGATGAAGAGCATGACAGTTCGTATAAACAGCAAGATGGCTGGCGCTACCATGCCCGTGATTTGGCGGTTTTCCGTGCAAAAAAAGAAAATATCCCAATTATCATGGGAACTGCGACGCCATCACTCGAAACACTGAGCAATGTTCAACAGAATAAATATCGTCAATTAAATCTCACTATCCGTGCAGGAAACGCCCGCCCCGCTGAGCAGCATTTGATTGATTTAAAAGGGCAGCCACTTAAATTTGGACTATCCCATTTACTGATCCAACATATTAAAAATCACCTCGCACAAAATAATCAGGTAATTTTATTTTTAAATCGTCGAGGTTATTCACCTGCGCTTATCTGCCATGAATGTGGTTGGATAGCGGAATGCCAGCGTTGCGATCATTACTATACTTTGCACCAAAATTTTCATCAGTTACGCTGCCACCACTGTGATAGCCAACGCCCTGTCCCACGCCAATGCCCGCAATGTGGGTCGACGCATTTAGTGCCTGTCGGGATGGGAACCGAGCAACTGGAAGAAGGGATTTCCGAGCTATTTCCAGATGTACCTGTGACTCGTATCGACCGAGATACCACCAGCCGTAAAGGCGAACTAGAGCAACACTTGAACGCTGTCCATGAAGGCGGCGCGCGAATTTTGATTGGCACACAAATGCTGGCGAAAGGACACCACTTCCCTGATGTGACGCTCGTGGCATTGCTGGATGTTGATGGCGCCTTATTTTCTAGCGATTTTAGAGCCGCCGAACGTTTCGCACAATTATATGTTCAGGTATCCGGACGAGCAGGACGAGCAGGTAAGCAGGGGGAAGTGTTCTTACAGACTCACCACCCTGAGCACCCGCTTTTGCTCACCTTACTAGAAAGTGGCTATAACGCCTTTTCCGCAGAAGCCCTTGAAGAGCGCCGAGTGGCAATGCTCCCTCCGTTCACTAGCCATATTTTGATCCGCTCTGAAGATCATAATAATCAGGATTCACGGCAATTTTTACAGAATGTTCGCCAATATATTAGCCAACACCCACAAAGTGACTCGCGTTTATGGATTCTAGGCCCTGCACCGTCTATTCAAGCCAAACGAGGCGGACGTTTTCGCTGGCAACTTTTATTGCAACATCCATCACGCGCCTATCTGCAACAGTTTATGGCGCAATTATTACCTGAGTTACTAAAACAACCGGAAAGCCGCAAGGTAAAATGGAATGTTGATGTGGACCCTACGGATGGTTAACAGCACTAATTTACCTGAAAAATAGGTACTGTAACTAACTGACAACAATAACTAAACCGTCATTTTTTGCCATAAATACATGGATGAAGAATTTGGATTAAGTGGATATCACTATAACTATTTTCAAAATTTGCGAGGCAGCTCTAAAAAATGATGCAAGTCACACTTTTTATGCAAACTAGGTAACAGATATTATTGTGAAACTCTTTAGAATGTCTTTTAATTAACAAAATGACGTATTCGCGCCATTCAAAAAAAAGCAATCGATTAAATAGACAAAGGAAGGCGTTGTGGAAAGTAAAAAGCACAATAATACGGCGACCATGAAAGATGTCGCGAACGCAGCTGGCGTATCAACAGCCACCGTTTCTCGGACATTGATGAACCCTGAAAAAGTCTCCCTGCAAACACGCCAAAAAGTTGAGCAAGCCGTCTTAGATGTTGGCTATTATCCTCATAACCTTGCCCGCAGCTATAAACGCAATGAATCCAAAACTATTCTCGCGATCGTCCCAGACATTAGCGATCCATTCTTCAGCGATGTGATCTGCGGTATTGAAGAAGTGGCTGCTCACGAAGGTTACTTTGTGCTGATTGGTGACTGTAAACATCAACAGAAACAAGAAAATGCCTTTATCAACCTGATCATTACCAAACAGATTGATGGCATGGTTCTGTTGGGCTCTAACTTACCGTTTGATGTCTCAACCGAAGAACAAAAAAATCTACCGCCAATTGTGATGGCTAACGAATTCGCGCCAGAGTTAAAACTCCCAACGGTGCATATTGATAACCTCACCGCGGCCTTCAATGCTACCCATTACCTGCTAAAACAGGGTCATAAACGTATTGCTTGTATCGCAGGACCTGAAGAGATGCCACATAGCCAATACCGCTTAGAAGGGTATAAAAAAGCCATGTTACGCACCGGAGAAGGGCTAAGAGAGAGCTATATTGTACGTGGGGATTTCTCTCATGAAAGCGGCGCTGAAGCATTAAAAACATTACTTTCTTTACCAGAGCCACCGACTGCCGTTTTCTGCCATACTGATATCATGGCATTCGGTGCCATGTGGCAAGCGAAGAAAATGGGTCTGAACATTCCCGACGATATCTCTTTTGTCGGCTTTGATAACCTTGAGCAAGCCAAATATACATTACCCGCACTGACGACCATCAATCACCCTCGCAGGGAAATTGGTCGCCATGCGATGCTATTATTACTAGAACAGCTACACGGAAATAGTGTCACCGCAGGTTCTCGTCTCCTAGATTCTGATTTAATCGTTAGAGAGAGTACAAAAGCGCCTAAATGCTAGGCAAAATCGTTAAGGTTAAGTAACATATGACCTAAATAACGATTAACAACTGACAACTAGTGAATTAATAGCGTGGCACAAAAAGATTATGTAGCTCGAGGACGGTCGTCCGCTCGTAAAAAAAGCAAAGGCAAATCGAAGAAGGCCCAAGGGCTACCGCTAACCACATTAATTGTGGCGGTCGCTATTGTGGTGTTATTCGTTGGTGGGCTATTTTTTATTACTCATAATAAAAAAGAAGCGCCTCAAACTGCACTCCCCACTCAAGCTGCAAAACCGGGTAGCACGCTGCCACCTAAACCTGAAGAACCTTGGCGCTATAAAAGGGAGCTGGAAGAGCCTTGGCAAGATTACACCTCGCCATCGCAACCTAGCACAAATAGCGGCAATATTCGTCAGTCTGATCTCACTACCGAACAGCGCCAGTTGTTAGAACAAATGGATTCTGATCGTCGTCAACCTGTGACCAACCTGCAAGAAGTGCCATTTAATGGTAAGCCGGTACCGCGCTCACAAGTGGTGATCAATGAACCAGCTAAGCCCGTTGAAACTCCGACTCAACGCAAACCGTCGATTATTGAGCAAAAACCGGAAACACGTCCAGTTGCGCCAGTTCAGCAAGCTCAGCCTGTCACAAAACCGGAAGTGAAATCTGAACCTAAACCTGAGACAGCTCCAGTGAATAAAATGCAGAATATGCTCGTGCAATGCGGTTCATTTAAAACAGCAGAACAGGCTGAGTCAGTACGTGCCACTCTCGCATTTGCAGGTATCGAAAGTCGCGTCACCGCAGGTGGTGGCTGGCATCGCATCGTATTAGGCCCATATTCTAAGTCCACCGCTGAAAACATGCGTGACCGTGCAGCAGGCGTTGGTGTGAGTGGTTGTATTCTTCGTGCTTCTGGGGGTTGAAAAATCCCCGCCCCCCCCCCATCTACTGTTTTAACGTACTCGTAAGCAGTTATTTTTGAGATCAATCTCTTTCAAGTGATAGTGAATAGACCACTATCACTTGAAATTTATCTATCAAAAAATGAAATCAACTGCATTCTTTTTGTAATACAACCAGGGGCTAACTCATGACAACAATCGTAAGTGTTCGCCGTAATGGCCAAGTTGTAATCGGTGGTGATGGACAGGCGACGATGGGTAATACCGTCATGAAAGGCAATGTCCGCAAAGTACGCCGTTTATATAACGACAAAGTCATTGCAGGATTTGCCGGTGGCACCGCAGACGCATTCACACTCTTTGAACTGTTCGAGCGCAAACTTGAACTCCATCAAGGACACCTCACTAAAGCGGCGGTGGAATTAGCCAAAGATTGGCGTACCGACCGCATGCTGCGCAAATTAGAAGCACTGCTTGCCGTCGCTGATGAACACACTTCATTAATTATTACGGGTAATGGCGACGTCGTTCAGCCTGAAAATGACCTGATTGCGATTGGCTCTGGTGGTCCATATGCCCAATCAGCAGCACGCGCCCTTCTCGAAAATACAGACTTAAGCGCTCGCGAAATCGCGGAAAAAGCCCTCGCGATAGCGGGAGATATCTGTATTTACACCAACCATAATGTCAACTTTGAAGAAATTTCTTCAAAATCATAAGGATTGCTAGCATGTCCGAAATGACTCCACGCGAAATTGTCAGCGAACTCGACAACCATATTATTGGTCAACATAAAGCTAAACGTTCTGTTGCTATCGCCCTGCGTAACCGCTGGCGCCGTATGCAGTTAAATGAGCATTTACGCCATGAAGTGACTCCCAAAAACATTCTGATGATTGGTCCTACCGGGGTAGGTAAAACCGAAATCGCACGCCGTTTAGCCAAACTGGCAAATGCGCCATTCATCAAAGTTGAAGCCACTAAGTTCACGGAAGTGGGCTATGTAGGTAAAGAAGTTGACTCTATCATCCGCGATCTTACCGATTCTGCGGTAAAAATGGTGCGTTTACAATCTATCGAGAAAAACCGTTATCGTGCCGAAGAAATGGCGGAAGAACGCATTCTTGATGTGTTGATCCCACCAGCAAAAAATAACTGGGGACAAGCAGAACCTGTTGATGAGCAATCACCAGCACGCCAAGCATTCCGTAAAAAATTACGTGAAGGTCAGTTAGACGATAAAGAAATTGAAATTGAAGTTTCTGCAGCACCAATGGGCGTTGAAATCATGGCTCCTCCTGGCATGGAAGAGATGACCAACCAGCTACAATCTATGTTCCAAAACTTAGCAGGTCAAAAACAGAAGCCTCGTAAGATGAAAATCAAAGAAGCTTTTAAACTGTTGGTGGAAGAAGAAGCGGCAAAACTGGTTAATCCTGAAGAGCTGAAAGAACAAGCCATTGAAGCGGTTGAACAAAACGGTATCGTGTTTATTGATGAGTTCGATAAAATCTGTAAACGTGGTGGTCAAAGTTCAGGTCCAGATGTGTCCCGTGAAGGGGTTCAGCGTGACCTATTACCATTAATCGAAGGCTGCACCATCTCAACCAAACACGGTATGGTGAAAACTGACCACATCCTGTTTATCGCATCTGGGGCATTCCAAGTCTCTAGCCCATCTGATTTGATTCCGGAACTGCAAGGTCGTCTGCCAATTCGTGTTGAACTTCAGGCGCTGACCACTGAAGATTTCGAGCGCATCTTAACTGAGCCTAATGCTTCTTTGACTGAACAGTACAAAGCGTTGATGGCAACAGAAGGTGTTAGCGTTGAATTCACCGCAGATGGTATTCGCAAAATTGCAGAATCTGCATGGCAAGTGAATGAATCAACCGAGAATATCGGTGCGCGTCGTTTACATACTGTGCTAGAACGTCTGATGGAAGATATCTCTTTCGACGCCAGCGAGCGCGACGGACAAAGCATTACAATTGATGCTGAGTATGTCCGCCAACACTTAGACGAACTGGTAGCAGACGAAGACCTGAGTAGATTTATTTTATAATCTTATTAATTATCAGGTTTTCATGTATCCTTAATGGATGTTAGCTAAAGTGCAGCAATCTTGCTGCACTTTTGACATATAAAATCCAACTTAATAAGAACATTTACTCCCAATAATTCAAACGGTCACTCAGCAGCAAAGCCACGTTACCCATTGAAATATCACGAGTACGGTGAATAAATTACATGAACTCATCTTCAATCAGCCGCAAACAAGCTTGGCTAGAAAGTTTACGACCAAAAACCCTACCATTAGGGGTGATTGCCATCGTCACTGGATCCGCATTGACCTATTTCACGGGTAACTTTAAGTGGCCTGTCGCTCTGCTTTCTATTATCACAGCTGGCTTATTACAAATTTTATCTAACCTCGCCAATGACTATGGCGATGCGATTAAAGGCTCAGACACCGCTGAACGCATCGGACCTCTGCGTGGAATGCAAAAAGGCGTCATCACCAAAGAAGATATGAAAAAAGCGCTGAAGCTGAATATCTTCGCGGCTTGCCTTTCCGGTCTATTGTTGATTATTGTCGCGTGCGAAAAACCAGAAGATGCCATCGGATTCCTTGGCTTAGGGTTAGTGGCTATCGTGGCTGCCATTACGTATACCGTCGGTAAAAAACCTTATGGCTACCTTGGTCTTGGGGATATTTCCGTTCTCATTTTCTTTGGTTGGTTAAGTGTGATTGGTACTTTTTACCTACAAGCGAATAGCTTTAATATCATCACTATCCTACCAGCAACAGCTTGCGGTTTACTGTCTGTAGCTGTTTTAAATATCAATAATATGCGTGATATTGAAAACGACATTAAAGCGGGTAAAAACACGTTGGCAGTGCGTTTAGGTCCACAAGGCGCGCGCATGTACCACGCCATTATCATCATCGTTTCCATCTTATGTTTGGTATTTTTCAATTTACTCTATTTAACAGGTTGGGCGGGCTGGTTATTCTTATTGGCGGTGCCAATGCTGATGAATCATGTACGCAAAGTGCTTTCTGATCCTACCCCAGAAGGGATGCGCCCAATGCTAGAAAATATGGTGAAAATCGCTTTAGTCACTAACGTTTTATTCTCCCTTGGGGTTATCCTGAGTAAATAGTCTCAATTATTTGCTGTTTTTTTGACTTTTCCCGCTTATTTTCTGGCGGGAATTTTGCCAATCAGTGACTAAAAGGGATATACTGACCTTCCTCTTGCAGCAAAAAAGACCTAAATCCTATGAAATATGATACTTCCGAACTCTGCGACATCTACCAAGAAAGCGTTAATGTAGTAGAACCTTTATTCTCCAACTTTGGTGGACGTACTTCATTTGGCGGTCAAATCATTACAGTAAAATGCTTTGAAGATAATGGCATTCTGTATGATTTGCTGGAAGAAGACGGCCATGGGCACATCTTGCTGGTGGATGGCGGTGGTTCAGTGCGTAAAGCACTGATTGACGCTGAGCTCGCGCGATTAGCGGTAGACAATGGCTGGGAAGGTATTGTGGTTTACGGTGCCGTCCGTCAAGTGGATGCATTAATGGAGTTAGATCTCGGCATCCAAGCAGTTGCTGCAATCCCTGCGGGTTGCCCTGACGAAGGTATCGGCGAAAGCGATATCCGCGTTAATTTTGGCGGCGTGACATTCTTCTCCGGCGATTATCTGTATGCCGATAACACGGGCATGATTTTATCCGAAGAACCACTGACCCAAGCAGCCAACGACGATTTCGACGAAACCATCGACGAATAGCCCCACCAAACTCCACAAAAAAGGCAGATATCACTATCTGCCTTTTTCTTTTCTGTTTTCCGTTTTCCGTTTTTCACTTCTTTCAGAAAACACTTCTACATACCCCTACATTCCCAAAATAATTCGAGTCACAGGTAGGCGGCAAGTGGAGGATATCCCGATGAGCATACATAAGTATGTGATTCGGGTATCCAAACGAAGCCAACACCCCTGTGGCTTGAAGTATGAAGGGAATTAAACTTCTTCCATCTTACCGAGAAGGGTCCGTAAACGCTCCTGCCAAGTCGCCTGCTCTTGCTTCAGCTGTTCATTTTCACGAACCAGTGATTCAGTACCTGATTTGTTGGCTTGTAGCTCTTGGTTTAATGCACTGTTTTGTTCTTTCAGTTCATCAATTTCCATTTGCATTAATGCGATGGTGTCGATGGCTTGTTGAACTTTGGATTCTAGTTTCTCAAATACTTCAAATGACATGTTCGGATCTCCCTTTATAAGCGCTTTCCCTCGATTGTAAGTAGCATGATCCTCTGTGTCCAGTGACTTACACTTGATTACAAACATTATTCTTTTAATTGTCTCGCCCGTGACTATTCAAATGTTTGAATTCGACCTTAAAAATGATTGTTTGTTTTCGTTTTTTGGTGATTTGACACACAGTTTTCACAAATCGCAATATTCGATTATCTTTTTTCTCGCTAAATTAACAGAATAAATTTTCGCAGAGAAAATTATACTCGTGCAAAACACCTCTCTTAACAACTATTGCAGGATGAACATTTATGAGCAAAATGACACCTTCAACACTGACAGGTCAGTGTATATCGGAGTTTCTTGGAACTGCTCTGTTGGTTTTTTTTGGTTTAGGATGTGTCGCGGCTGTACGTATTGCAGGTGCTCAGTTAGGTCTTTGGGAAATTAGTGTGATTTGGGGCTTCGGCGTCGCACTGGCTGTTTACCTAACTGCGGGCATCTCTGGCGCTCACTTAAACCCTGCCGTCACATTAGCATTATGGTTATTCGCGTGTTTCGATAAGCGAAAAGTCGTTCCTTACATTATCGCTCAAATGCTCGGGGGCTTTTGTGCTGCTGCCCTAGTTTACTCAATGTATTCCCCTGTTTTTTTCGATTACGAACAAGTTCACCATATTGTTCGTGGCACACAAGAAAGTTTGTTTACAGCGGGTGTCTTCTCAACTTACCCTGCGCCACAAATCAGCGTGTTCCATGCGTTCTTTATTGAAGTGGTGATTGCCGCCATTTTAGTCTGCTTAATTTTAGGTTTAACTGATGATGGCAATGGCGTTCCTAAAGGTCCATTAGCACCATTATTAATTGGTATCTTAATTGCGGTTATCGGTGGCTCTTTTGGTCCATTGACTGGATTCGCCTTAAACCCAGCGCGTGACTTTGGTCCGAAAGTCGTGGCTTATTTAGCTGGATGGGGTGATATTGCCCTGACCGGCGGACGTGATATTCCTTATTTCCTTGTCCCATTGACTGCGCCGATTGTTGGTGGTCTGCTAGGGGCATTCGGTTATCGTAAACTCATTGGTCGCCATCTGCCTTGTATGACTTGCGAGTCTGATGAAGAAGAGAAAAAATCCTCTTAATACCGTTTCTTATTTCTAAAACTGGGTTTACCTAAAACCAGATTAACCCATTGCTGAACAGGTTTAAATTATGACAACAGAAACCAATATCGTTAAAAAATATATTGTCGCTCTTGATCAAGGCACAACCAGTTCGCGAGCTGTCGTTCTCGACCATGATGCAAATATCGTCAGTATTTCCCAGCGCGAATTCACGCAAATTTACCCAAAACCAGGCTGGGTAGAACATGACCCAATGGAAATTTGGGCAACGCAAAGTTCGACATTAATTGAAGTTCTCGCTAAAGCCGATATTCGTACCGATGAAGTGGCAGGTATCGGTATCACTAACCAACGTGAAACCACGATTGTTTGGGAGAAAGCGACAGGTAAACCTGTCTATAATGCGATTGTTTGGCAATGCCGCCGTACCGCTGACTTTTGTACCCATTTAAAAACGAACGATAAAGAACTTGAAGAGTATATTCGCCAAAACACGGGTTTAGTGGTTGACCCTTACTTCTCAGGAACCAAAGTAAAATGGATCCTCGATAACGTCGAAGGTGCTCGTGAACGCGCAGAAAAAGGTGAATTACTGTTCGGTACTGTCGATACTTGGTTAGTTTGGAAAATGACTCAAGGTCGCGTCCACGTCACTGACTATACCAACGCTTCTCGTACCATGTTATTCAACATTCGTAATTTAGAATGGGATGACAAAATCCTTAAAGCATTAAATATTCCTCGTAACATGCTGCCAGAAGTCCGCCCTTCCTCTGACGTTTACGGACAAACCAACATTGGGGGTAAAGGCGGTACACGTATTCCAATTTCGGGCATTGCGGGCGACCAACAAGCAGCACTGTATGGTCAATTGTGCGTAAAATCCGGTATGGCAAAAAATACCTACGGAACTGGCTGCTTCCTCTTGATGAATACCGGTGATACCGCAGTTCGCTCTAATCATGGTCTATTAACCACGATTGCTTGCGGTCCTAAAGGCGAAGTGAACTATGCCCTTGAAGGTGCGGTGTTTGTGGGCGGCGCCTCTATTCAGTGGCTACGTGATGAATTGAAACTGATTGATGAATCTACGGACTCCGAATATTTCGCCACCAAAGTTAAAGATAGCAACGGTGTGTATGTGGTGCCTGCATTCACTGGTTTAGGCGCTCCATATTGGGATCCGTATGCGCGCGGCGCTATCTTTGGCTTAACACGTGGGGCAAACCGCAACCACATTATTCGTGCCACATTGGAATCCATCGCTTATCAAACCCGCGATGTCCTCGATGCGATGCAAGCCGATTCTGGTGAACGCCTAAAAGCCTTACGTGTGGACGGTGGCGCTGTTGCGAACAACTTCCTGATGCAGTTCCAATCAGACATTCTCGGTACCTCTGTAGAACGCCCTGAAGTCCGTGAAAGCACCGCGTTAGGTGCCGCTTACTTAGCGGGTATCGCCGTTGGATTCTGGGAAAGTTTGGATGAACTGCAAAGTAAAGCCAACATTGAACGTGTCTTTAAACCGGGTATTGAAACCACTGAGCGCAATTATAAATACGAAGGTTGGAAAAAAGCGGTCGCTCGTGCTCAAGAGTGGGAAGACCGCGCTTAACTTTTCGATATCACGACATATATTGCTAAACAAAATATATTGCTAAGCAAACCGTCAAAGCAGTGCTCCGGCACTGCTTTTTTATTGCTGGTGACTACGAATCGCAACATCTCAAGTAATTCGCTAATAAATAAAAACATCACTCATAGATGAATAATAAATTAGAAAGCTCCCACCTGCTTATCTAGAATTCGTCCCTGCAATAACTATGTTTATGAATTATTTTATAAAAAATTATTTTTAAATTATTTCAGGAGTGAAGGTTATGGATAACCGGAAAAAATATGCATTGATGCACACCAATCAATCCAGTGCACAACTCACATCCCAAGCACAACAGCATGGATATTTAGAGCTTGGTCTATACAAAAATCGAGGACGAGTTGCAAAAATCCACACAGACAGTTTTTACTTAGAAGGGCTACAAGACGATCCTCAGAAAACACATTCAGGACACGCCGCTTTTGATATCACAAACTGGTTACTGGATAAGCCTCGTTTACCGGGAGAACAGCGAAAAAACTATCTATTAAGTACTCTAGATGAAGATGATTTTTCAGGGTTTAAATTCCATCCATTGCATAATTTATGGGTTGATAGCTTTAACCCCCCTCATCAATGGCGCGATGGAGAGCCTCGTTCTCAATCGCAATTTGTTGAGTTACTACTTCCAAGCGGCCAATCAGAGCGTCATTATGGCATGCTCATTCTTGCGGGTGATGCTAACGATCTGCAAGTAGAGCTGGCACGACATTGGCTTGAATTGACTGGTGGCGGCTTACTGATTATTGAAAATGATACAACGCTTATCTCGAAGCCAGTTCAATTGCTTCTTGACGAGCTAGAATACATACAAGACTCCCCAGCATCTGAGCAAGATACAACGATTTTCGCTCAATATTCTCAACCAGGGATATCCGTCACTGCCACCCCTGCATTCCATGAAGATAGCTCCGAGCAAAAATATTATGTTCTAGATAATTTAACTTACTATTTCAGCGGATTACCTCAACAAATAGAGCCAACCACTTGGGTTTATGAAGGCGTTCTCACCGTGCCTAAATCTGAACGCCTTATCCTCTATGTGGATACACAATATCATCCCTATAACCTCACACTGGATATTGATCAGTACACTCATCAAATTAATGCTCAAGATGAATGTGGCGAAATCGTGATTAAACATACCCAAAAGGGGCAGCAAGTTCACTTTAAAATCACCACCACGACACAAGATAATGCCCCCAATATCCGCTTAGGGTGGGGGTTTTCAGGGCAAGAATCAGTTCAATTTATTCCTGATGATTTCATTCATCACACTCCCTTGATTACCACAGAAAATACCTCGGTTGAGCAACCTGCCCCACATTCTTTATTCAACCCTGATGGCTACCAACAGACACTGTCATTACCTTCTACGTCGATAAACTCATTCGCACTCACAGAAGAGACCCGAAATAATAGCTATTATTTTTCAATTCAAATAAATAGCTCACGGTTGAATACCGTTTTAAGACTGGATGATATCAGCCTATCACCACACGATTCCTGGGAGGGACTTGCAGCCGAAATCGAAGACTATGTTAATCAGCAACTCGCTGATCTTGAACTCCCTCTTATCTCCGCACATTATAAAAATAACCAGATTGTCATCACCTGTGGCGGCATGATTGTTTCCCAATTTCAGCTAAAAAATCAGCAGTTACACCCTATCCTTATTGCAGAGAATCCCCATGGTATCGCCAATCAATTTCACGTAGGTGTGCTGTCTGGAAGTTTGCCATTTCATGAGGAAATTGAATATTTTCAGCTTATTGAAGAGCCATTATTTGGAGAGGTTGTATTAAACGAAATAACCGGAGAATGGCAATATATACCTGATGGTAAACAATCTTTCCGTGGGCATGACCAGTTTGATTTTATTGCCATTATGAAAGATGGCTCTGTTTCTGCCCCTATGTCTATTCAGCTACAATCTGAAGAAGCGCCTTATCTGTCCCTTCCAAGTAAGCGTATTTTTACGTTACCAGATCCGATTTATCATCAGCCTCAGATGCGTCATTACCCCGTGCCAAGCGATATGCAAATTCACAGTATTCAGCTAGCACAAACCCACTTACTTGAGCCTCATACTAAATACTTCAGTTTAACAGCTGACCGACCCGCATTATTAAAAATTGATATTACCAGCGCATCGGAGGCTACAGCACCCGATATTGTGGCCATTATTCGAAATAAAGAGGGTGTTGAACTAGAGAAAGTGGTTTTAACGGGTCCATCAAACCTTCCAGCCGCTCTCACCCCACCGCCTAATACGCCTAGCTTTGAAGCTAAAGATTGGCACCGTTACAGCTATACCGCGCCGATAAAGGGAAAATGGATTCAACCTGATATGGAGATACAAATTCTCGCGGGGGGTATACCAATAACTCAATATGGCATCCAAAATGTTGAAGCTGAATACGCAATGCCTGATGAGGGTACACCATTTCCCTTCTATACCGCTGAAGGAAGTTTCTTTCCTAGAGTCAAAAAGATAAAGCCCATCACTGCACATGTCGCGCATAAAACGCTTTACCAAGATGGACACGGTACTTACCCTCATTCCCCTCTCAGTTGGGGATTAGAAGCGCTCGCCAAGTTACTCATTCACCAGCTAACCTTATATAGCTATCCCCCTATCCCTCAGAAATCGGCTTTATATCCTTGTATCGTTCAAGATGATGTGATTTATACAGATAGAACGACGCTAGTTCATCTTTTGTATGACGCTCCAAGCAGTATCCAAGAGCCATCAATGTCACAAATTGAGAGCTCTTACTTAGAGAGCCAAAAAGCAGCGCGGAGAACAGAGCTGTATAGCGAATTTTTTTATATCGCTATCCTGCCGCTATCTATGGAGGGGGGCACATCAGGTGTGATTGGGTTAGCAACCCATAACTTTGGTGGCGGAATATCAAAACCCAGTATTTTATGGCATGAAATGTTTGGGCATGGTCTTGCACTCGGCCATACCACAAATGAAGGTTACCCATATCCAGCGGAAAGTCATGGTAAGAACATCGCATATGATTCATATCGCCAGCAATACACAACCTTCCGTAAAGACGAGCCAGAATATGAGATTATACCCGCAATGTATCCGAGTGATTATCCTCATTACAGTGATCAATACGACGCATTCTTAGCGCATTCAGATTACTATATTTACTTGGCTCAACATTTTTTATCTAAAATTAACGAAAGTGAAGTCCCAGGCGAATATGTCTCCGTCTACCAACTTAATGGCATATTTCTTCCTTTACCTGATGGCTCGCAACACCCTTATAGTTACCTCGCCGTGACTCAAACTCTCGGGCAATTGATCCAACAGGATCATTCTGATTCCTCTCATAGTTTGACGATCACCTATGTCACGCCATCCGGTCTACTCACCGAATCCCTAAAAATTTCCTTGAGGGATAACGAACTTAATTTGAATATTCCCAATAAGGGGGAATTAGTTAGCCTCAAGATTATTAAGACGGAAAATGGCACAGATACTGAGGTCTATCACTATAAAAATCCTGAATCTCTAGCAAATCGCTTATTTATTTATGGTGATGGAAAAACCGTGCCGGAACAATTGCAGATAGATAACTATTGGCGTGGTAGTCGATTATCTTGGTCTGCAACGGATAAAAATTTAATTGATATCTCAACAGGGAAAGTAAATTCTCAATATATCACTCCGCAAAGTGCGATTTGTGCCAGTTGGATAGAGAACGGGCAATTACACCAACAATACTTCTCATTAAGTGACCCGTTTGGTCAAAATAATCAAGTTGATACAACCCATCATTTCCAACCAATTCATCATTTCGATATGCAAAATAATGAAAATGATATATCAACCTCTCATTTAAATATTCTTTCTGATATCAGGCTACTTTCTGATGTGCATATCAACCAACAAATTGATATTAGCAAGCTAGGGATCACTGAGAAAAATAACCAATATTGGGTGACCCTACTCATTTACGATGAACAAGGTATTATCCAAGAAAAAACGCCGCAGGAACCTTGGTTTTTATCCCAGAATAAAAATATACTTTCAGTCAAAGGAACAATCGACAGCACCCCAGGCTTAAAAATCGCGGGGATTAAAATTTATATCGATCAACATTTACATGATGATGTAGCCGCCAGATCAGTTTGGCTTAATCAAAATACTAATCAAACATTGGATGAAAATACCGAGTTTCTCAATTACGATCGCCCTGTGGAATTTAACTCGCTCGCTTCACAAATGGCAGGAATGAAAGAGGACACAATCAGCGCACAACAACAAGCCACTCAATGGGTTGAGTCAGCACATTTCATACCGTTGGTCGCATAATAAATCAGGGGGCTTATTTGCCCCCTTAACATAAAACTTAATCAGTATTCTAAATTAAACCATACGCTCGGTATGACTCATACGACGCGCTAATGGTAACCAGCACAACACGACCAGCATCGACATCAAGAACATCAGTAAGCCAAGGCTAAACTGGCCATTTTGTGGCATTAACGCAGACACCCACGTTGCAACACCAGAACCCACGTTCTGTAAACCACCCACTAATGCTCCTGCTGCACCGGCTAAATATGGGAATGGCTCCATCGCACCAGTAGTCGCCAACGGGAATAACATCCCAGCGCCAAAGAAGAAAATGGCGGCAGGTACCAACAGTGTCCATGTATTCATGATGCCAAACCAACCTGGTACCCACATCATGATGCCCGCAGCTAAACAAATCAGTACAGACTGCCACATCAAGGTGGAGAAATTCTTACCTTCACGCCCCGCGTACCAAGCACCAAAGAACGCCGCAGGAATAGGCAAAATAAACAGAATACTGACGGTAATACTGCTTAGCCCTAAGACACCACCCATCAATACACCGCTACAAGCTTCAAAAACAGCGATCCCCGCCAGAGCACCAATCAACATCGTCAAATACGAAAGAAACGAACCGTTAGATAATAATTCACGGTATGACGCCACTAAATTATGTTTTTCAGGTGAAATAGGACGAGTCTCCGGCATCCAGCGATACATACTGAACAACACTCCGCCACCCAACAGGAATAAGAAAATATAACAGGCGTGCCAACCAAAGAAATGCGCCAGTATCCCACCAAACATAGGGGCTAACAGTGGGCTCACTAACACCCCCATATTGAGCAAACTATTGGCGTAACGTAGTGCAGTGCCTTTATACAGGTCACGCGGCATGGTTCTCACCATTACTCCAGCAACCCCTGTACCTAAACCTTGTAAACCACTCGCGACCGTCAATACCGTCAGCGTTGGGGCAAAAATAGCGACAATCGTTGAAATTAAGAAGATAGATAACCCAGCTAAAATCACCGGACGGCGACCAATTTGGTCAGATAACGGACCATACAGTAGCTGGGAAAAACCGTAAGAAAACAGATACGCCGCCATAACGCGCTGTACAGCACCCGAAGGTTCACCGAAATACACCGCAATTTCAGCAATCACGGGGACATAAACAGTTTGAGTCATTTGCCCAACCGCAGCGAGGGCAATCAACATTAGCAACAGATTAAAATTTTCAAGCTTTCTCATTTTGCTCTCAGACATTCACAATTCCTGAGCACACAATAGCGCCGCATTATTAAAGTTTAATAACACGAACAGTTGCACTCAGGATTAAATAATAGATTTTTATTCGTTGTTTTGCCCATTACATTGGAATTATATAACTAGCAAACAATTGATGTTGTTCTTGTGTGATAAAGATAACAAAATTTATGAATTTTTCGAGGTAGGACACCATTTTAATTTACTTCACGTTGGCAGTAATATTCGCCACCTCTGTCAACTTAACTGTACATTAAAATTACCAAACTCCTCATTTGCAGAACAATCTACTAAAACACTTTATCGATAAGCATAAACAATGAACTGATCTAGTATGAAATCCTATTAAGTTCAGCAATGTATATCTTAAATAATTCACACTGTTGAATACTTTCTCTGAGGCTTTTTCGATAAGAGGGACAAATTTATGGCGAATTGGGTAACAGGTCGGGTGGTTGAAGCCAAATATTGGACAGAAACCTTGTTTAGTTTAGTGGTGGATGCGCCTATTCAACCGTTTATTGCAGGACAATTTGCTAAACTCGCCCTTGAAGTTAATGGGGAACGCGTTGCCCGCGCCTACTCGTATGTGAATGCCCCCAGTGACAACCGCCTTGAATTCTATTTCGTCATTGTTCCCAATGGAAAACTGAGCCCGAAGCTAGCTGAGCTACAAATCGGCGATACACTGCAAATCACCGATGAGGCCTCTGGCTTCTTTGTGCTAGATGAAATCCCAGAATGTAAACATCTTTGGATGCTTTCAACAGGTACGGCTATTGGTCCATTTCTCTCTATTTTACAAG
This sequence comes from Providencia sp. wls1916, assembly GCF_009706585.1. NCBI lineage: Bacteria > Pseudomonadati > Pseudomonadota > Gammaproteobacteria > Enterobacterales > Morganellaceae > Providencia > Providencia sp. wls1916. The sequence goes on along the minus strand of NZ_WLUL01000016.1, from coordinate 157,347 downwards.
AGAATAAAGGGCTAGAACGCTTTGAAAAAATCGTCTTACTGCATGCCGTGCGTTACCAAAAAGATCTGAGTTACCTGCCGCTCATGCAGCAATTAGAGCAGCAATTCCAAGGAAAACTACGCATTGTCACTGTTGTGAGCCGTGAACACGCCCCCGGCTCACTATATGGACGGGTTCCCGCATTAATTGAAGATCATCAATTGGAAGAGTTTGTTGGGTTGCCGATTGACGCAGATAAATGCCACATCATGCTGTGTGGCAACCCAGAAATGGTGCGAGATACACGGGATAAACTCAAAGAAACCCACGGGTTAGTTAAACATTTACGCCGTAAACCGGGACATATTACTAGCGAACAGTACTGGTAATAGCCTAACTGCTAAGACAGATAATCGACCTTATCTGTCTTTTCTCCATACGGATTTTCACCTTCCATTCCTACAAAAACGCCACAATCAATCAGCATCATCATCGTAATCAGCAATGGAAGAAAGCGCCCAATACCCCATTGCCAAATTTCGGCCAATTGGCTGACATCGAAGGAAAAAAGAGCAAAAGCTAACACGACTAAAGCAAACCATCCTCCCGGTTTACCTCTATCGTGAAGACGCTTGGTGAAAATTGCGGCAAGGGGATATAGTAATAAAATAAACAACACCACCACAACAACATCCGGTAATGAAAACGAGTTTTGAAAGAGAGAGATCAGGGTCATCAAAATAAAACAACCTGCAACTCCTGCCCAAAATGGTCGCCGTCCTATTCTGCCTTTAAAGGAAAAAGCCCATTGTAGTAATGTCATTGTCTGTAATCCTGATACAATATTAATCTCTGAAGAATAAGTGGCAGAAAAAATGGCTCAACCAATATTCCGTTCCATGTCCATCATCATAACCGCTTTTGTGTGCTATTTTCCACAAATGGCACTCTCCCAAAAGGTACCGACGTTACCTGATACCAACTTAAGCGTTGCGTATTTAGCCCCCGATGCGCCAACCTTTAATCTCACGATCCCAGAGCTACGTAGTCAATTTAATCAAACCTATAAAGATTTGTATCTTCACGAATACAAAGTGATTGCTAGCCAAGATATATCCGTACCCTACATTCGCGCCGCATCACGTATTAATCAACAAATATACTCATCTGCTGTCCTCGAACGGGGTAGTGAGAAAATTAAAAGCTTACAAATCACATTATTACCTACTGACAATGAAGCTGACGCCCAAGAAAGTCGCCAATTAATTGAGCGCTATATCATCGCTATTATTCATCAATTTGACCCTAATGTTTCTTTGGATAAAGCCCCTGAGCTGACCGCAGCGCTGAACAAATTTATGGCCAATAAAGCCCCAACCCGCGCAGAAGAAGCGAGATTAGGCGCATTGCGATATATTTTGGTAAAAAGTGACAATAATGTGCTTACTTTTGCTGTTGAACCGATTAAGCTAGAACAACAAGCAAGCGAAAGCAGTAAATAATTGAGAGCAACAAACACGCGAAATGGATGATGATCACGCTCTGGCAATAAGCATGATGAAAAGCAAAGCTATTATTATCCATTGTTCCTATAATGCAGGAACAGCGACAGAAACGTCTCGTTGCGCGTAATACCTTGATCGCGTGATGAAAAACTAATCGATAAATCATTCAAACTTTTTGGTTGGAGGAAATAACATGCGACATCCATTGGTAATGGGTAACTGGAAACTGAACGGCAGTACCCAGATGGTCAATGAACTGATTGCTGGCCTGCGTAACGAACTGAGCAGCGTTGATGGCTGTGACGTAGCAATTGCACCACCAGCAATGTACTTAACTCAGGCTAAACACGCTATCGCTGGCAGCCGCATTGCATTAGGCGCACAAAACGTTGACGTCAACCTGTCTGGCGCATTCACTGGCGAAATTTCTGCTGAAATGCTGAAAGATGTCGGTGCAAAATACATCATCATCGGTCACTCAGAGCGCCGTACTTATCACAAAGAAAGCGATGAGTTCGTTGCAAAACAATTTGCAGTACTGAAAGAACAAGGTTTAATCCCAGTTCTGTGTATCGGTGAAAGCGAAGCTGAAAACGAAGCTGGTAAAACAGAAGAAGTTTGTGCTCGCCAAATCGATGCAGTCCTGAACACATTAGGTGCAGAAGCATTCCAAGGTGCTGTTATCGCTTATGAGCCTATCTGGGCAATCGGAACCGGTAAATCAGCAACTCCAGCGCAGGCACAAGCCGTACATAAATTTATTCGTAGCCACATTGCGAAAAAAGATGCAGCTGTCGCTGAGCAAGTAATCATTCAATACGGCGGTTCTGTTAACGCAGGCAACGCTGCTGAGTTATTCACTCAACCAGATATCGATGGTGCTTTAGTGGGCGGTGCGTCCTTAAAAGCGGACGCTTTTGCGGTGATTGTTAAAGCTGCAGCTGAAGCCAAAAAAGCTAAGTAATTAAATTCTGTATTTAATCACTTCATTTAACCGTCTATTTTAATTTAACGTTAAATAGACGGTTTTATTTTCCATTCAATTAAATAAAAAATAATAAAAAAAGAATTTAAAAAATCATTAATTAAAAACACAAACCATTACTTTACATTTTAAAAATTACTGTAAAATAAAAAAATATAAGTATCAGACAAACTTCAATTTCATTTAAAATATAAATAAAAATCGAACAAACACAATCCACTAGGTAATGAAAAGTTAGCTAACCCACTAATTTAAATACCTATACCATCAAAAATTAACCATAGACAACCTCAAGATAATTCATTTAGATTGCTTGCGTCGGCTCGCCGACTTTTCATTATTAATGTTTTTTATTCTGCTCTCTTTAAATTAGTAACATAATAAAAATCAATGGCTCATTATTAATTATAGTGGCGTCCCTCTTCAAAGAGTTCGACAGACTCTTGCTTATTATAATTAATCTGTGAGTCCATCGATTTTCAATCATTAAATAATTAAAGCATTCTATAAAGGATGAATATGAAGTTTATAACGAGTTTAATTCTTAATACTGCAATTCTTAGCACAGCAATCATTTTCCCTATCGCCAGTTATTCTCAATCCAGTGATAATCATTGGCACGTTAAAACCAATGTGTATGTCGAGCTCGAAGAGTATCAAGGTCAGCGGGATTCACAGAATAACAAAGTGTATGACAAAGCCAGTATGATAGGTAAGTTATCACTGAGTAATCCGGCATCCACTTGGTCGTTTGATCTCGAACACCGAGAAACCTTAAGAAATCACGGAAAAAACTTTGCCAATTCCCGAGATTCCTACATTCGTAATCGAACCCAAATCGGTGTAACCAAACAGTTCATTAAAGATAAAATTTCCAACCTCGATGTCAATTTCACCTACCGCAAAGAATCTAATGATGGAACGCCAGGCTCTAAAGCCCGCTCATCCAACAGCCTCTATTGGGTTATGCCTTCCGGTTCAATTAACCTTGATGAACGATGGACATTTAATTATTGGGGGGCACTTTACTACTACAGTAATTTCTATGAGGCCAATAGCTACGAATTTGAATCTGAAGTTGGCGTGAGCTACAAACTCACTGATAGAATTAAAGCCAAAATCAGCTATTACAGCGATAAAGCGTGGGATAATGAGTTCACCACCCAATCCTTACAACGCCAAATTCGCCTTGGCTTACCCGTGACTATTAACCAAGATTGGAGCATTTCCCCTTATTTCCGTTATCTCATTAATGATAATGAGTACAACAGTAGAGGCTCGCTCACTCAGCAACTACGCAGTGGCTACCGTATCGGAACTCAAGTGGAATACAAAATGACACCGAAGTTAGCATTATGGGGCGGCGTTGCCTATGAACCCACTAAATGGAAATACCCGAAAGGCAGTGAAAAAACATCAGGAAACAGTAATAAACAAACGATGTATCTCGGTCAGCTAGGCGTGAAATATAGCTGGTAGCGATAAACATTCAGCAATCATAAATTCCTAGCCGTTCCGCCATGATAGCGGACGGTTAGGAGCTTAATTTGGTCTTTAAATCGTTAGCGATTAGCGGCGAATGATTTCATCAAAGATCCCACCATTAGCAAAATGCGTTTTCTGCGCTTGTTGCCAACCACCAAAATTCTCATCCACGGTGAGCAATTTCAATTGTGGAAACTGGTTTTGATATTCTTTGGCTACTTGAGCATCTCGCGGACGATAATAGTTTTTTGCGGCAATTTCTTGCCCTTTAGGTGAATACAAAAACTCTAGATAGGCTTGTGCCACTTCACGGTGATCTCGCTTATCCACCGTTTTATCGACAACAGCAACGGTTGGTTCTGCCAAAATGGAAATACTCGGGGTAACAATTTCAAAATCCCCCTTCGCGCCTAACTCATTAATGGCTAACAACGCTTCATTTTCCCACGCAATCAGTACATCGCCGATTCCACGCTCTACAAAGCTGTTGGTTGCCCCTCTCGCCCCAGAGTCTAGCACTTCAACATTTTGATAAAGCTGCTTCACAAACTGTTTTGCCTTCTCTGGATCATTATGATTTTTTTCTAATCCATATCCCCATGCAGCCAAATAATTCCAGCGTGCGCCGCCCGATGTTTTCGGATTAGGCGTCACAACCGAAACGTCTTTTCGGATCAAATCATCCCAATCATGGATATTTTTCGGGTTATCTTTACGCACTAAAAAGACAATGGTTGAAGTATAGGGTGCAGAGTTATCGGGCAGTTTTTTCAGCCAGCCTGGATTAATTTTGCCACTTTGTGCAATCGCATCCACATCGTATGCCAAAGCTAGCGTCACTACATCTGCCTCTAACCCATTAATCACCGAAGTAGCTTGTTTGCCGGAACCGCCATGAGACTGGCGCACCGTCACTGTACCCCCCGTTTTTGCTTTCCAATAATCACCAAACTCTTGATTATATTGGCGATAAAATTCGCGAGTCGGGTCATAAGAGACATTTAAAATTTGGATATCTTTCGCCCATGCTCCCGCAGTTAATAACAATAAAGAAAATGCCGCTATTGGATAGCGTGAACTTTGCCAGAAACGTACCATCATCCTTTTCTCCATTAATTGAATACGGAATCAGGCTGACAGATACCCACGGCAACGGGAAATACCGAAAAGGTAAATCTTATAAATAAGAAGAATATCGAGGGGAACAAGGGCAATCTTCGCCGATATGGTCAGTATAAGGCCAACCATACCGGTGAGATTTGCAATAATAGAGGTGAGAAATTAGTACAGTTTTTTCGCTGTTTCCAGCCAATCTTTCTTGAAGACGCGTTTCATGTTCATGACCGCATCAACAATATCATGGTGAACTAATTTTTCATTTTGGATCCCTACACAACGCCCGCCGTAGCCTTCAAGCAGCAGTTGGATTGAGTATGCACCCATGCGAGAAGCCAAAATACGGTCATAAGCCACTGGAGAACCACCGCGCTGAATGTGACCTAATACAGTTGCACGAGTTTCATGATGAGTTTCTGCTTCAATGTATTTTGCTAACTCATCCACATCGCAAACGTGCTCGGTGATAGCAACAATTGCATGGCGCTTGCCTTTTTCAATCCCACGTTTGATTTCCAACAATAACTCTTCGCGGTTAAATGGCATTTCTTGTTCTGGCAGAACTAAAAACTCACAGCCACCTGCAATGGCCGCAGAGAGGGTCAGATCGCCACAATAACGCCCCATCACTTCAACGATAGAGATACGTTTGTGAGAAGTCGATGTATCACGTAAGCGGTCAATCGCTTCAACCACAGTTTCTAACGCAGTAAAATAACCGATGGTGTAGTCTGTACCAGCAACGTCGTTATCAATTGTGCCCGGTAAACCAATGCATGGGAAACCTAATTCAGTTAGGCATTTAGCACCAAGATAAGAACCGTCACCACCAATAACAACCAATGCATCGATGTGGTTTTTCTTCAGGTTTTCAACCGCTACCGCGCGGACTTTTTCATCACGGAATTGAGGGAAGCGAGCAGAGCCTAAGAATGTACCGCCACGGTTGATCATATCCGAAACGCTATAACGGTCTAATTGCTTCATGCGGTTTTCATAAAGGCCGAGGTACCCATCAAAAATACCCATTACTTCTAAACCTTCTGCGAGAGCTGCACGTACTACGCCGCGGATCGCTGCGTTCATACCCGGTGCATCTCCACCGCTCGTTAACACTCCAATTCTTTTAATCTGCTTGACCATGATGACCTCTGATTAATGAACATAAATTGCAAATCTACGAAAAAACCACCGCACTGCACTGATATTCACTGCGACTCACTGACGGATTAACCGCAAAACTCAGCCAATAATTTTGCTGAATTGATTCAACAAGCGAAATAATACGACAAAGCAAGGATTATGCATGGGTTTTCTCGCCAACTTTTATGTTTTCTTGTGATCTCGATTACATAATTTTAGCTCAAATGACGAAAACCAATCCACTCAACGCAATCATCTTACTTCGAAGTACAAATTAAGTCTCGATGATAGCATGTTAATCTCAGCACGACCCCATCATTGCAAGATGCGGAGCATTTTCCTATAAAAAAAGCACCCTAAGGTGCTTCTGCAGTTGATGAAAAATAGAAGAATCTAGGGATAACAGCTAATTAGGTATAAAAATAACGCGTTAGGTGGAAGAAAATTGGTGCAGCAAAACAGAGAGAATCAATTCTATCTAACATTCCGCCATGCCCTTCAATGATGGCACCAAAGTCTTTGATCCCGCTGTCGCGTTTAATTGCAGACATACACAGACCACCGACAAAGCCCATTAAGGTAATCGCCAATGACATTAACCCTGCAGCCCACCAACTAAATGGCGTCACCCAATACAAACAGATACCAATTAACACTGAAGTTAATATTCCGCCAATAAATCCTTCGACGGTTTTATTTGGGCTAAGCTTAGGTACAATAGGGTGTTTGCCCAGTAACTTACCAAAGACATATTGCAGTACATCAGAGATTTGCGTGACCACAATTAAGAACAGCAGCAGCTTAACGTTTTCCCCTTGGTAACCTTCAATATTCAGCATCAATAATGCCGGTACGTGGCTCAAGCAGAATACCGTGACCAACATGCCCCACTGTATTTTCGCTGTACGTTCGAGGAAGTGGTAAGTATCCCCCGCCAACGCGATTCGCGTCGGTAAAAACAAGAAGACAAACACGGGCACAAAAATCGAGAACATCCCATACCACTCAATCCCAACCAGCACATATTGCAGAGGAAGGAAGACGAAAAAACACCAAAATAGCGCTTCATGGTCGCTACGGCGAGTCGGCGCTAGCGTAATAAATTCCCTTAATGCAAAGAAAGAGATCAACGCAAACAGGATCACGACCCCGATATTCCCAAGTACCACAGCCAAAACGCAGACGATGCACATCACCCACCAAGCACGAATACGAGCATTTAAGTTATCAATGGTTGGGTTACTTTTTTCCCCTGAATAACGGTATGCCAGAATACCGCCTATTACGCTGGCAACCATCAAAATACCGAAGACACCGGATAACAGCAGTGCTAATTCACGATCCCAAAGACTCATGGCATCATCTCCTCAAGTGCAACTTTCGCTCTTTGCAAAAAATCCGCCTTATTTTCATCTTCAGCCAGTGGGGATAGTGGCTTCCCAACCGTTGCTGAACAGATAACTGGAACCACGAGCTTTGTTCCTTTCGGTAGCACGCGATTTAAATTTTCCAAATACACCGGGACGACTTCAACATTGGGATATTTTTTTGCTAAATGATAAATTCCGCTTTTGAAGCTACCCAGTTCCTCGCCATCTCCTCGAGTTCCCTCTGGAAATAAAATTAATGAATGGTTTGCAGCAAGCACCGCTTCTAGTGGCCCAAGGACAGACTCTTTTGCAGGTTTGTCCCCTTTTCTATCAACCAATACAGCTCGAAACACTTTATTGACGAGGTATCGGCGAAATGGCGTGCCATCCCAATAATCTTTGGCGGCAACAGGATGAACAAAATGGCGCATTAAGGGAGGCAGCCCTGACCAGATAACCAACCCGTCGAGGTGGCTTGAGTGGTTAGCATAGTAGATGCGGGGGGTAATAGCCGGTTGGCATCCGACCCAACGTGTACGGACACCCGTTAATAAACGACAAGTACCGGACAACAGCATTCCCATTCCTTTCGCCAGTAGAGAAACTCGCTGTGTTTTTTCCATCTTTTTTCCTTGCTCTCTTATCGAGCACAAATAAAACAATGATAAAAAAATTCTTAATCGTATTTGCTTAATAAGATATGCAGCGTCGAACAAGAGCACAACTGGATAAGTTCTGATTTGTGACTTTATTTTCACCACCAGAATTAAGATAAAGTGCAGGTTATATATAAAACTCAGATGTTAGATAAAAAATGGGGAAGCCTTAGCTTCCCCATTAATATCATTCAAGATAAAAATTATTTTTTATCTGCCGCGATACGGTCACGGATATGTTGTGCACGCTCATCTGACGGTGGGTGAGAATCAAACATGCTAGTTTCTTTGCTGCCCAGTTTTGCTAATTTGTCAAAACCAGTCACTAAACCTTTAGTATCTACACCACGTTTTTTCAGCAGATCATAAGAGAAATCATCTGCTTGGCTTTCTTGATGTTGAGAGAACTGAGAGTTAACCAGTTTTTGACCCAGCTCACCTAACTGTGAAGAGCTTAATTGAGTCGCAACATCGTTACCTGTTGCCGCTGCAGCAGTACGTGCTGCAACTGCTGCATAAGCAACTTGCATTGCTTTACGGGTATGACCTAAAGCAACGTGACCCATCTCGTGACCCAGAACGCCTTCAACTTCGTTGTCGTTCATGATGTCCATCAGACCGCTGTATACACGTACACAGCCATTTGCCATTGCCCATGCGTTCACATCTTTGGTCATATAAACTTTATAGTTAACCGGAGTACCGTCAACTTCGTTACCCAGTGCTTTAGCAATTTTGTTTAAGCGTTGAGTATATTTGCTTGAAGCTGGAGCAATTTTGTTTTCTGCATCCATCTCTTTACAAGCGTCATCACTGAATTTTTTAACATCTGCATCAGATAATGTTGCAGCTTGGAATAATTGCATTCCAGAGTTGGTCATCAGCCCAGTGTCCATACTCTTACAGCCAGTCATAATGACCGCAGAAACTGCGACCGCAACAAGCGCCTTCATTTTCATCTTCTTTTTTTTCCTTGCTACAAAAATTATATTACTGTTTTTAATAAACCATTCTCGTTCTAATAACGATTAGGAGATATAGCCTAAAGATTCTGTTTAAAATCACAATAAGAATAAAGCCATTAAATAAGCAATCTATGAATTTGATAACAATTTTGTCCAAAGAGTGAAATTATCAGAATTATCCGCTAACTAAATAGTCGCGATTTGACTGAGTTAAATCACTCTAAAATGACTTAAATGGCTTTGTAGCGTTATCTTTCGAATAACTCAATCACACAAAAGTCCCCATGACGCTCAGGAGAAGCAATATATTGCGTAGGAGTACCTGATTTTTCGACCAATAGGGTTTCAAAATCATTTAAGACTGAGTGCTGCCCATCTACCTGCAACTCTAGCTTGCCCTGTAAGTTAAAAATCAGCACACAGTTTCCATTACTGATCCACGAGTTTGCTGACTCACAAGATACCCACTGCAGCCGAGCTGAATACTTTTCAGGGTTGTAAATCAAATTAAAATCGCGGATGGCGTCATTAATTAATTCGGCATACACATCACTTTCACCATTAAAGGCGTAAAATTGCTTTTGTAATAAAGAAACTGATGGGTTTTTATCTATCTGCAGCACAATCCCGGAGCCTTCCAATACGCCAATAATGCGCTGTTTATTTGGGAAGAAAGAGAATGAGCCAGCGGATTTTACGTCTGCAATCGACACTCGCCAGTCAAAATTTTCTAGTCCTTCGCCGTGGCTTCTTGCGAGTTCTAACGTAAATCCTTGCCCATTTTTCCAAGGCATTTTTTTATAATCGTGAGCAGTAAGTTTCTGGATCATGGCGCAATATGACCTCTTTGGATGTGTGAAAATCTATTTTGCAAGTGTTCAGAATAATCGTTGGAAATAAAGATAGTACGTGGAAAGTGAATGTATAGACAACATATCAGTAATAAAAATATTACTGATAGTAATAGAAGAGTAAAAAAGAGGGTTATCTTGCGCTCTTAAATTGCAACTTTAGTCCTAGTGAATGAACTATCTTCAAGATAGTGGTAAATGCAGGGTTACCTTCACCAGATAGTGCCTTATATAGCCCTTCTCGGCTCATTCCTACTTCCTTTGCTAATTGGGTCATATTTCTCGCTCTCGCAATATCGCCTAATGCCGCAAGAATGAGTGCCGTATCGCCTTCTTCTAATATTTCATTAAGATACAGCTGAATTTCTTCTTCGTTCGTTAAGTGCTCAGCAATGTCATACTCTTTTATTTTAATATTCATAGATCACCTTCAATTTCACGAAAAATTTGTTTGGCTTTGTCGATATCTTTTTGCTGCGTCGATTTATCACCACCGCTGATTAACAATACGATTGTATTATCAATCTTTCTTAAATAAACGCGATATCCTTTCCCTTCATGTATTTTTAATTCAGAAAAACCATCACCTATTGATTCAACATCACCAAAATTGCCTTGCTTCAAACGCCGAATTCTTATCTGTATTTTTGTTTTTGCTCGAATATCTTTCAGGTCATGCATTCATCTATTAAAAATATCTGTCGTTAGTACGGTCAACATAGAGCCTCCCTTCTCGCTATCTGTTAACTATAGTTATCACACCCACATTGTCAACTATAGTTAACATAGTTCCATTTAACACAAAAAAAAGCCCCTTAAAAAGGGGCTATAAAGACAGGGATGGTGTCTATGGCAAGGAAAAACTTCAGTTATTGCTACTTCACTACTTACTTCGAAACTCAACGATACAGCTTAGAAACTCAACTACAGGCTTTAAAAAACTCAACTACACTCACTACTAGGAATCTCTACTGCATAACTTGATATTCAGCGAACTTATGCTGATTAATTTACTCAAGCTGCGCCTTTTGCTCTGGCGTCAGTAACTGGTAAAGCTCGTGATGGATGCGAGCCATCTCAACGCGTTCATCCAATTCTTTTTGCAATTGTTTCTCAAGTTGCGCTCGGACAGCTTTATCATCAAAGCGATCCGCTATAATAAGTTTGTGTAATGACTCACGTTCTTGTATTGAAGCAACATTTTCACCATGACGGTGGCGCTGGGTAGCCATCAAGTCACGAAGCTGTTGGCGCTGTTTCTCACTCAACGTGATACCATTAAACATAAATTCACTGGCACGTTCGTCGCTATTTAATGATTCAGGGATCTGAAACTGAATAGCAATATGTGTGGTTTGTAGTGGCTGGTCCGGTTGCATTTGAAGCACTAATGATGGTTCATCATTAACACTACTTTCAGATGCTTCACCAAACGCAGCGACTGGCCCGAAAACAAATGCAGAAGCTAAAACGTATGCGGCTGTTTTATGTACTGAACTGTGTTTTGTTCTGTGTACTATTCTTTGCATTTAGATACCTTGTCTCCGAACGATGCTCGTGATTCAATGGAGTTAAATATACGCGGTCGGCTGCAAACTAGCGTCAGAGCATGTAAAAGAACGTAAAGTCATGGAAACGTGAAGATTGTTATCGTATTTTGGCAGTTGGAGGACTTAATTAATGCATAAAATCCTATTAGTTGATGACGACCGTGAACTCACGTCGCTTTTAAAAGAACTGCTGGAAATGGAAGGTTTCAATGTTGTCATCGCTTATGACGGTGAGCAAGCATTACAGCAAATCGATTCATCCATTGACCTATTATTACTCGACGTCATGATGCCGAAGAAAAACGGTATTGAGACATTAAAAGAGTTACGCCAAATTCACCAAACGCCAGTCATTATGTTAACGGCGCGTGGCAGTGAATTAGATAAAGTGCTGGGCTTAGAGCTCGGTGCCGATGACTATTTACCAAAACCATTTAACGATAGGGAGTTAGTAGCGCGGATTCGTGCGTTACTGCGCCGCTCAAACTGGAGCGAGCAAACTCAAGGGGACAACAGCAACACCCCAACCTTACAAGTGGATAAATTACAGCTCAATCCGGGTCGTCAAGAAGCCAGCTTCGATAACGAAATCCTTGATTTAACCGGCACCGAGTTTACTTTGCTCTATCTATTAGCCCAGCATTTAGGGCAAGTGGTTTCAAGAGAGCATTTAAGCCAAGAAGTTTTGGGTAAGCGCCTCACGCCATTTGACCGTGCGATTGATATGCATATTTCAAACTTGCGCCGCAAACTTCCAGAACGCACCGATGGTCAACCTTGGTTTAAAACCTTGCGTGGACGCGGTTACTTGATGGTTTCTGCCACATGATCAACAGCTTAACAGCTCGAATATTTGCGATTTTCTGGTTTACCCTCGCACTAGTATTAATGCTAGTGCTGATGGTGCCTAAGCTCGACTCTCGGCAGCTCACCGTCCTGATGGAAAGTGAGCAACGCCAAGGGGAGATGCTTGAGCAACACATCGAAGCCGAACTCGCGCAAGCTCCAATGAACGACTTACTTTGGTGGCGACGGATTTCCAACGCCATCAAAAAATGGGCGCCCCCAGGGCAACGGTTGATTATCGTGACCAGTGAAGGCCGCGTGATTGGTGCGATGCCGAGTGAAATGCAGGTGATCCGTAACTTTATTGGTCAATCCGATAATGCCGACCATCCGAAGAAGAAAAAGTACGGACGCGCAGAAATTTTGGGCCCATTTTCTATTCGAGACGGTGAAGATCATTACCAACTCTATTTAGTTCGCCCTGCAAGCAGCCCGCAATCAGACTTTATTAACCTCTTGTTTGACAGACCATTTTTACTCTTGATTGCCACCATGTTAATCAGCGCACCGTTGCTATTATGGCTATCATGGAGCTTGGCTCGCCCTGCCCGTAAATTAAAAATGGCGGCGGACGATGTGGCAAAAGGTAACTTGCGCCCACACCCAGAGCTAGAATCGGGTCCACAAGAATTCTTATCGACGGGTAACAGTTTTAACCAGATGATCAGTGCGTTAGATGGCATGGTCACTGCCCAGCAGCGATTGATTTCTGACATATCTCACGAGTTGCGCACCCCACTCACACGATTACAGCTAGCGACGGCATTATTACGTCGCCGCCATGGTGAGAGTAAAGAACTGGAGCGCATCGAAACAGAAACTCACCGTTTAGATAGCATGATCAATGATTTGCTGGTGCTTTCTCGCAGTCAGCATAAAAATGAAATTCTTCGCGAACACATCAAAGCCGATGAGTTATGGGGAGATATTCTTGATGATGCAAGCTTCGAAGCGGAGCAGATGAACAAGACGCTGGATGTCACGTCGCACCCTGGTTCATGGCCGTTATATTGCAATCCATCCGCCATTGGCAGCGCGTTTGAAAACATAGTGCGTAACGCGCTACGTTACTCAAATACCCATATTGCGGTTGATTTCAAAGAAGAAAATAACGGTATTTTAATTACTGTCGACGATGATGGCCCGGGAGTTAGCCCTGCTGACCGCGAGCATATCTTCCGACCGTTCTATCGCACCGATGAAGCTCGCGACAGAGAAACCGGTGGTACAGGGCTTGGCTTAGCGATTGTTGAAACTGCAATTTCCCAACATAAAGGCTGGGTAAAAGCTGACGACAGCCCGCTAGGTGGATTACGCCTACAGATTTGGCTGCCAGAACACGGACGCTAATCTTGCATTATGAAGGTCTTTGGTGCTTATGTGCCAAAGACCTTTTTATATATCAGCCATATATTCCTATCTTATTTCGCCTAATATTCCCATCCAAACTCAACCTGACTGATAATTAACTTATTCATATTCACAAATAGTAATGAAATTAGTGTCTCAAACATTTAGCGATATTTGCCTATACGCGTTTACCACATATACTTGTAAGTAAGAAATAGCTCAGACAATTCTTATAAATATTATATTTCATTGATTATATCGTTATTCGAGTAATTACCTTTTCCTACACCACACGGGCGTGATCTATTTATATATTAATAACATACATCAAGTTACAGCTGTGATTATCATTATTTTTTATACTATCTAGCCGTATACATGCTTTTTCTTGACTATCAGATTAGCCCCTAAGTATAGATACCACTCAAACCAATATGCCACCCAATGTGAAATTAACAATTTTTGATAGAACTATATACTAATAACTCACTTAATGGTTTCAAAAAGGTGATCAGGAGATTACTGGCAAAGTAGCAATTTTTAGGCGCCTCACACCGATAGTCACTCCGATACTTTAGTGCTATTATTAAGGGCTTTTGATTGATTGTGCTTACGGCACGAGTCAACCAATAAAGGAAGGCTATCATAAGCAGCGTTTATTAATTGAGCAATTATGCAAAAAGTGCAGTATTTTCAATTAATAAACACTAAATTTTGAAATTCAATGGCGCTCTGGGACCCGATAACCCAGTGCGGTAGCTATGGTGTTTTGATACTTAATTAATACTGATTATTTCATTTTTTTGGAAACTACCACACCAAAATATTAAAATGTTAGTAGACTTAACTCTATAAGTCACAGCATTCTTCAGCGTATAATATAATTTAAAATTATAATAATCTTAAACTCATGGTATAGAATATAATGAAACTTATAGTTGCAGGAAAAAATAATATCGCCGTTGATGTCACAAAATGGATAATTAACAATATAAGTGGCGTAGAACTATATTCTGTTTGTAACGAAAATGATCATGGGAATGATTCATTTCAACTTTCCTTCAAGAAATTCTGTATTCAATCCAATATATCCATAATATCTCTTGAAGATGCATACCGTCTTGAAGATGCTATATTCCTTTCTCTTGAATTCGATAAAATCGTTCATCCATCGAAGTTCAACCATAATAAAATATTCAACATTCATTTTTCTTACTTACCTGCATATAAAGGTATGTATACTTCTGCATGGCCGATTTTAAATAGCGAACAAGAATCTGGAGTTACACTCCATAGAATAGATCATGGTATTGATACCGGAGCCATAATCGATCAGCAAAAAATCCCACTTGATATTGAAGAAACGGCAAAAACGTTATATTTAAAATATATTAAAGTAGGAACTGAATTAGTTATCAGGAACCTTAAGTCTCTCATTAACGAAAGTTATTCAATTGTAGAACAAAACGCAATAAAATCCTCCTACTACTCAAAAAAATCAATAGATTATAAAAATCTAATGATAGATCTAAATAAAACTGCGCATGAGATACTTCAACAAATTAGAGCGTTTACATTTAGAGATTATCAATTACCTAAGATTGATGATACTAGCATTTTTCATGGTAAGATTCTTTCATCTAAATCTTTATCTAAACCAGGCACTATATTAGAAAAAAATAACAATCACATTATATTGTCAACTATAGATTATGACATCGAACTATATAGAGATAACTTTGATGAGATACTCAAAGCCTGTGAAGATAAAAATCCTGAATTTATTTCAAATTTATTAAAAACTGAACATATACTATTTGAAAAAAATTATCTCGGTTGGAGTCCGATTATTGTTGCTGCATATCATGGCAACATTAATGTCATTAAATGGCTTGTAAATAAAGGCGTAAATATTAATGACTGTAATTATAAAGGAACAACCGTTGCAATGTATTTCAAAGACTACATGTTAAGAAGTGGTCACTATTCTGAATTAGAAAATCTTATTAACCTAGGTTTAGATCTGTCTTTGAAGGATAATGAAGGCCTTACTGTGTTTGATTACATGAGAAAAAATAAAAATATAGAATTACTTAATTTCATGTCAAAATTTAACTAAATATACGCTATTAGCATCAAGTGTACATCTACTTATTCCCCTATTCAGTTTTAGTAAAAATATAGAAAACTTAGGAAGTTAAAAGTGAAAGGTATTATTTTAGCGGGTGGTTCAGGAACCAGATTATATCCAATCACCATGGGCGTATCGAAGCAACTACTCCCTATTTATGATAAACCAATGATTTATTATCCGCTTTCAGTTTTAATGTTAGCAGGTATTCGTGAAACACTTATTATTACAACCCCTGAAGATCTAGAAAGTTTCCAGCGTTTATTAGGCGATGGCTCACAATTTAGTATCTCTCTTCAATACGCAGTACAGCCTAAACCAGAAGGCTTAGCCCAAGCATTCATTATTGGTGAAGAGTTTATTGGTAATGACAGTGTGTGCTTAGTACTTGGCGATAACATATTCTGGGGACAAGGTTTTTCTCCTAAATTACTCCATGCTGCAAGCACCAAAGATGGCGCAACCGTATTTGGCTACGAAGTACCTGATCCTGAACGCTTTGGAGTTGTTGAATTCGATGAGAGCTACAACGCCGTCTCTATTGAAGAAAAACCATTAAAACCAAAATCTAAATATGCCGTCACCGGTTTATATTTTTATGATAATGATGTCATTAATATTGCCAAAAATATCCAACCCTCAGATCGTGGTGAATTAGAAATCACAACCGTTAACCAAATTTATCTCAAAAACAAAAAACTTAAAGTTGAATTACTGGGTCGAGGATTCGCTTGGTTAGACACAGGCACACACGATAGCCTCTTAGATGCATCTAGCTTTGTAGAAACTATTGAAAAACGTCAAGGTTTTAAAATTGCTTGTTTAGAAGAAATCGCCTTCAGACAAAAATGGTTAACAGCAGAGCAAGTATTAGAGACAGCAAATAAATTCCGTAAAAATAATTATGGGCAGTATTTAATTAACCTCATTGAGAAAAGAAATGAAATTAATTAACACCATTGAATTCAAGAAACTTGGAGATGAACGAGGTTCATTAATTTCATTGGAACAAAATAAAAATATTCCATTTGAAGTAAAACGAATTTATTACATTTTTGGCACTAAAGAAGGCGTTTCTCGCGGTTTTCATGCTCATAAAGAATTAAGGCAGCTTGCAGTTTGTGTTAGGGGAAGCTGTCGCTTTATTATGGATGATGGTAAAAATAAAGAAGAGCTAGTTCTTGATTGTCCGCATAAAGGCCTAATGATTGAACCGATGCAATGGCATGAAATGCACGATTTTTCAGAGGATTGTATTATCATCGTGCTAGCTAGTGATTATTATGATGAATCTGATTATATACGCAACTACACCGAATTTAGTAACTATAATAAAACTCAATGAGTTTCATTAAGCAAATTACTGAAAATACCTTCATTTAATAAATATCATACAAAGATAGTAAGGGTTAATAAAAATGATCCCATTTTTAGATTTAAGATCAATCAATGCACAATATAATAATGAATTAAAAGAAGCGTGCTCAAGAGTTATTGATTCCGGCTGGTATATTATGGGTAAAGAGTTAGAAAGTTTTGAAAAAAATTTTTCTGACTACTGCGAAACAAGATATACCCTCGGTGTTGCTAATGGACTTGATGCATTAACCCTTGTACTTAGAGCATGGAAGGAACTTGGAAAAATCAAAGCCGGTGATGAAGTTATTGTACAAGCAAACACTTATATTGCTTCTGTGTTAGCCATCACTGAGAATGATCTTGTCCCTGTGTTTGTTGAGCCCGATGCTGATAGCTATAACCTTTCAATCAGCAATGTAAAAGCGGCAATTACCAAGAAAACAAAGGTTATTCTACCTGTCCATTTATATGGCCAAATATCTCCAATGCCAGAAATTATGGCAATAGCGAAACAGCACAACCTGCTAGTTTTAGAAGACTGCGCTCAATCTCATGGCGCTATGATTGATGGAATCAAATGTGGTAATTGGGGTGATGCAGCGGGCTTTAGTTTTTACCCTGGTAAAAACCTCGGAGCTTTAGGTGATGCAGGTGCAATCACAACCAATGATGATGAATTAGCCAATACACTAAAAGCTTTACGTAACTATGGGTCACATCAAAAATATTTAAACCTTTTCCAAGGTGTAAACAGTCGATTAGATGAAATTCAAGCTGCAATGCTAAATGTGAAGTTAAGATATTTAGACAAAGACACTGAGATTCGTCAAAAAATTGCGCTGACTTACCTTGAAAACATTAATAATCCATTAATTAAATTACCACTCGCCGCAGATAAATATAAACAAAAAATTGATAGTCACGTTTGGCATTTATTTGTTGTTACAACAAAACATAGAGATGCACTACAAGCTCATTTAACTAATTTAGGTGTGCAAACATTAATTCATTACCCTACCCCACCGCATAAACAACAAGCTTATAAAGACTTTAATCACCTATCATTACCAATCACTGAAGCAATCCATCAAGAAGTTCTCAGTATTCCGATGGGGCCGACCATGTCTGAAAATGATATTCAACATGTTATTGATGCTTGTAACTCATTTGTGGCTGAGTAATGAATCTAGTTAAAACCTCACTGTTAAGCTTGGTAGCAACATTCTTTAAAATGCTATCAGGCTTAGTCATTAATAAAGCAATTTCAGTCTATATTGGTCCTGCTGGACTTGCGGTTATAGGTCAGTTTCAAAATTTCAGCCAAGTTGTCTTAATCGCAGCTCAAGGGGCTATCAATAGCGGGGTTGTGAAATACACTGCAGAATATGGAAGAGAAAGCCCTAAAATACCCTATTTGTTTAGTACAGCGCTGAGAATAAGTTTAGTTGCCTCAGTTTCTGTTGGTTTACTACTTGTTTTATTTTCTTCATTTTTTTCCAGTAGAATATTAGACAGTGTAGATTATAACTTTATATTTATAATATTTGGCTTCACTATTATACTCTTCGTTTTAAATGGTTTACTTCTTTCAATCATCAATGGATTAAAAGAGATAAGAAGTTACATAAAAATAAATATTATCCAAAGCTTATATTCATTAATTTTCACTAGCTTGCTTATTTATTTTTTCAGCTTAAAAGGTGCACTAATTGCACTAGCAACAAACCAATCTATTATATTTTTCATTACTCTTTTAATGATCAGGAAGCATGAGATAATAAAATGGAAGAACTTCACTTCAGTATTTGATAAAGAAATATCAAAAAAACTATTTGCATTTTCCGCCATGGCGATTACTTCTGCAATCATGGTTCCTACATCGCAGTTTATTATTCGTGATTATATAGCGACAACACAAGGAATGGACCAGGCAGGTTATTGGCAAGGAGTTTGGTATATATCGACGACTTACCTTTTAATTGTTACAACAGCCCTCAGTACATACTATCTTCCGCGTCTATCTGAAATAACTAGTAAACAAGAGTTAAAAAAAGAAATACTTCAAGGGTATAAAATACTATTGCCAATAGTCATCGCTTGTGGATTAACTATATATATCCTTCGTGATTTTATTATTTACCTTCTTTTTAGCGATAGTTTCTTACCCATGAAACCATTATTTACATGGCAAATTATAGGTGATGCTTTCAAAATTTCATCGTGGATATTAGCTTATATTATGCTCGCAAAGTCAATGACAAAGCTATTTATCTTAAGCGAAATAACCTTCTTTTTATCGCTAACAATTCTTTCATGTATTCTTGTCAGTTATTATGGAACAATTGGTGCAACTTATGCATATAGTATTAGCTATCTTACCTATTTATTATTTTCAATAATACTTATAAAGAAATACACTCGAGAGTGCTAAAATGAAAAAAAAATCAATTTTAATTTATGGCGAATATAGTGGCTATGGGAAATCTTTAGCTAAGGGATTTAGAGAGTTAGGATATAAATCTGAAGTATTAAGCTTTTCAGGAGATGGTTTTAAAAAAATTAATGATGGCCTAAAAATTACCGGGAAAAATAAATTAAAAAAATTAATTTCCTTCATTAAACTAATTCCAACTATTCTAAGTTATAAAAATGTATTAGTAATGAACCCTAGTTTTTTTGATTTTAAATTTCTAGGTCCTTTTATTTTAATATTACTTAAACTAACAAAAAAAAATATTATTCTTTTATGCTGTGGAGATGATGTTGAGTTCATTAAGCAAGGTAGAAATGGTAATATTGATAACTGGCCATACTCAGATGTACCATTACCTAAAAAAGAATATTTCAGTAAATTAAGTGACCTAATTATCAATAAGTTACTAGCGACCTTCTCAAGTAAAATAGTGCCTGTAATGTACGATTACAATCGCGCATGGTCTTTATCTAAGTTTAAAAATAAATTAACTAAAACTATACCTTTAGCTTGTGATGGTAGCAAAAAGGAAATAAATAATAAAAATTATGATAAAGAAAAAATAGTAATTATGCATGGCATAAATAGAGAAGAGTTTAAAGGAACTAAAATCATTAGATTAGCATTAGATAGAATACAAAAAAAATACTCAGATCAAGTGGAGATAATTTATCCAGAAAAATTATCTCTAACTGAGTACTTAAAAGTCATGGATAATGTTGATATAGCAATAGATCAAACAAAATGTAATTCGTATGGAATGAATGCAATATATAGTATGCTATCCGGCCACGTAGTTCTTGCCCCTGCAAATCAACACTTCAAAGATGATTTAAACTTAAAAAAAACGCCTATTGTATCAATAGAAAACAATGAAGATTCAATATACATTGCTCTTCAGAAAGTAATAGAAAGCCCACATGATATATATTTAAGAAAAGTTGAGTCACAAGAGTATGCAATTAATATGCATTCACCTAAAATAGTAGCCGAAAAATTTCTAAATTACCTTAAATAGTATTAAACCTAAAATTAATTAGAAACACCAATTATGAAAAAAAAACTAATTATTATTGGAGCTGGAGGGTTTAGTAAATCAATCATTGATAGCATTAATAGTCATGAAATTGATTTAGTCGGCTTCATAGATACATATAAAGTAGGATACCATCAAAATTATCCTATACTAGGAAATTCAATTGAAAATATAGATAACGCCCATGAATATGTTTATTTTATTGGCATAGGAGAGCCAAGTGTAAGAAGTTACTTTTACTCACTGTTGATGGAGAAAAAATTAAAAATCATAAATATAATAGACAATTCATCAATAATATCCAGAAATGTTAACTTAGGTGTAGGTATCTATATTGGTAAACTATGTATTATAAATAGTGATACTACTATTAGTGATGGAGTAGTTGTGAATACTCGATCACTCATAGAGCATGGAAACATTATCGGTTCCCACTCAAATATATCTACTAACGTTGTATTAAATGGAGATGTCAATGTTGGTAGTTGCACATTTATAGGTAGTTCTTCTGTTGTAAACGGGCAAATAAAAATTGGCTCTAATAGCATAATTGGCTCAGGCTCTGTAGTAATACGCGATATTCCTGACCGTGTTGTTGTTGCTGGTACCCCCACTCGCTTAATTAGAGAGATTAAATTATGAATAAAATTTACATAGTTGCTGAAATAGGGTGCAACCATAATGGAGATTTTCAGCTTGCCAAAATAATGGTAGATGAAGCAAAAGCTGCGGGTGTTGATGCAGTAAAATTTCAAACATTTAAAGCAGAACTACTGATTTCTAAAATCGCACCTAAAGCAGAATATCAAATTAAAGTTACAGGAAACACTGAATCTCAATTAGAGATGACAAAAAAACTAGAATTGCCATATGATCAATTTATCAAATTAGAAAAATATGCTAAAGAATTAGGTCTTGATGTATTCTCAACACCATTTGATATGGATTCTATCGATTTTCTTGCGACTAGAAATCAGAAAATGTGGAAAATACCTTCAGGTGAATTACTAAACTTACCATACTTAGAAAAAATTGCACAATTACAAATAGAAAATAAAGAAATAGTTTTGTCTACAGGAATGGCAACTATAGATGAAATAAAGCAAGCATTGAATATTTTAAAAGGTAATGGGGTTCATTCAAATCAAATAACTATACTGCATTGTAATACCGAATATCCTACACCATTTGAAGATGTCAATTTAAATGCAATTAAAGGTTTAAAAAATGAATTCCCTGAATATAGAATAGGATTTTCAGATCATTCTTCAGGATACTTTGCAGGCATAGCCTCAGTACCATATGGTATAACTTTTATTGAAAAACATTTTACCTTAGATAAAAATTTTGAAGGTCCCGATCATAAAGCATCAGTTACTCCAGATGAATTAACTTTACTATGCCAAGGAATTCGAGCTGTCGAAAAATCTTTAGGTTCTGAAGAAAAAAAAGTTACAGAATCTGAACGTAAAAATAAAATAGTCGCAAGGAAATCTATTGTCGCGAGAGTTAACATCAAAAAGGGTGATACTTATACTGTAGAGAATATTACTACAAAACGACCAGGAAATGGCATCAGCCCTATGCACTGGCATGAGATTCTAGGTAAAACAGCAGAATCAGATTTTAATGAAGATCAACTAATAAAACATAACGGATTTGACATGCAGGAGGTGTAAATAGTGACCCTAAAAAAAATTGCAATTATCCCTGCACGTTCAGGTTCAAAAGGTTTACCAAATAAAAATATTTTGATGTTATTAGATAAACCTCTCCTTGCTTATACAATAGAAGCAGCTATAAACTCCAAATCATTTGAACGAGTCATCGTTTCTACTGACTCTCTAGAGTATAAAGAAATTGCTGAAAAATATGGTGCAGAAGTATTTATTCGCCCACATGAACTATCTACAGACTCTGCTACCTCTTTTATGGTAATACAGAATATTTTACAGCAAATACCACAATATAATTATTTTGTACTTTTACAACCAACATCACCATTTCGTAATAAAAATCATATTAAAGAAGCTATCCAACTTTTTGAGAACAAAAAAGATATAAACTTTTTAGTTTCTGTAGTTGAGAGTAATAAAAATGCGGATCTTATTAAAGAAATAGATACAGACCTTCGTCTTAAAAATTTTGACTTAAACTTTAGTAATTATAGAAGGCAAGACTTTAAAAGCTACACTCCTAATGGAGCTATTTTTATAGCATATAATCAAAATTATTTAAAAAAACAACATTTTTTTGGTGCTGATAGTATCGCCTATATCATGGAGAAGCAAGATTCTATTGATATAGATGATATTATAGATTTTGAATTAGCTATTACTATTCAAACAAAAAAAAACAAAAAAATAGATTTGTTAAAATCCATAGAAAAAAGGATTGAAGAAAAAAAAGAACAATTCAGTTTAGCCTTACCCATAACTCTAATTGGTCACTCCATCTTTGATCAGTGGAATATATTAAATTTAAAAAACAAACCGGTAAATAATTTAGGTATCTCTGGAATCAACACCCTAGAATATTTAAATTTAATTATTAAAAATCAAGTAATAAAAGAAATAGGTAACACTGTTTTTTTATTAGCTGGAACAAATGATATTGTTCTTGATAACTGGACCCCTCAACTAACATATGAATGGATAAAAGAAATAAGCGTTTACCTTAAAAAAATAAATCCCAATGTAGTCATCTTTCTTTTATCCACCCCTCCTGTAAATGGACGTATTGACCGAAGTAACCATACAATAAATAATCTGAATTATTTTCTTAAAGAAAAATTTTCAAAAATAGAAAGTGCAATAAAGTATGTTGAGTTAAGCCAGAGTTTTTATGACAATTTTGGAAATTTAAAGTCTAACTTTACTTATGATGGACTACACTTTTCAGAACAAGCATATCATCAGTTAAACATTGAGTTAAGTGAGTTAATAAAATGAAAAAATTACTATATGTTACAGGCTCAAGAGCTGAATATGGTATTATGAAACGTCTACTAGTTAGTTTTCAAAATGATATTGATATTGACTTAACTTTAGTTGCCACTGGCATGCATTGTGATGAATCTTACGGGTATACTTACAAAATAATAGAGAATGATGGCTTTATTATTGATCAGTTAATTGATATTGATATTGATACATCTAATAATGGAAAAGTTTTACATTCGATGTCAATATGCCTTTCTAAATTTGGTGAGTATTTTCAAGAAAATAAATTTGACTCTGTCATTATTTTAGGTGATAGATATGAGATATATTCAGTTGCTATTGCAGCTGCAATGCATAACATACCAATCATCCATATACATGGAGGAGAGCAAACTTTAGGTAACTATGATGAATTTATACGTCACTCTATAACTAAAATGGCAAAACTACATTTATGCTCAACTGAAGAATACCGAAGTAGAGTAATTCAACTCGGTGAACGACCAGAATCTGTATTTAACGTTGGAGCACTAGGTGCTGAGAATAGTTTATTATTAGACTTACCATCTAAAAGTGAAATAACAAAGAAATATGGAAACTTAGATAAACCATATTTTGTAGTTCTCTTTCACCCTGAAACTTTAACTAGAGTATCAATTACAGAGCAAACTATAGAGCTACTAAGTGCATTAAATCTTTTTAAAGATCAGTTTGATTTTATCTTTATTGGTTCAAACTCAGATACCGGATCGGATAAGATAAAAGATCTAATTCTTGATTTTAGTAAAAAAAATAATTATAGATATCTTAAATCTGTCACAACGGAAGATTACCTAGCATTAAATAAATACTCATGTGGTTTAATTGGTAACTCCTCATCAGGTATAATTGAAATTCCCTCATTAAAAATCCCGACTATTAATATAGGAATGAGGCAAGCAGGTAGAGTAAGAGGAGAAACTGTAATTGACTGCTTATGTGACCAACATGATATTATTAACTCAATAAATAAATGCAGAACTAATGAATTTCAAAATAAAATAATTTCTTCGAGTAACCCCTATTACCAAGGTAATGTTCTAGAAAAAATGATAAATATTATTAAAGATTTTCTCTATTCTAAAAATGATAACATTAAGACATTTTATGATATTAAATAATGACTTCATGAATAATATAGACAATGTTCTTGTTGTTAACTCAAATTACTCTTTATTAATTTACATGATTTTGTTTCCTAGTAAAATTAATAACACTATTTTAATTCACTCCGACTCTATTCCATCTGTAGTTTCAAATAAACTTCCTAACGCAATCTTCATACCACGAGGAAATAATGTTTTTAGTAAGTTTTTTAATTATCTAAAATTCAAATTTTCTTTACTAACTAATCTGAAGCTACGCTTCATAATTAAGAATAAAAAGAATCTAAATTTTTATGGGCATGACCATTTGTTTTTTTCATCGCCGTTCTTGAATGATTTTACTTTGATCGAAGATGGAACAGCAAATTACATTCAAACAAATAAAAAATGGTATATTAAAGCAATACTTAGCAAAAGAATATTTGGTGAAAGTATATCAGTAAAAAAAATATATTTATCTAATATGGCTCCAATTCCATTACCGATAATGCATAAAGTTGAGATATTTAATATCGAGTACAACTGGAAAAAACTAAATGTAGCCCAAAAGAAAAAAATAAATTCCATTTTCAACTATACTGACATTCGAATTGACTTTGATGTGATATTAATTACACAACCTTTAAGTGAAGACTCTATAATTACGGAAATAGAAAAAATAAATTTATATAAAGATATAATTGAAAATTATAAATCTAAAAAAATTCTCATTCGAGCTCACCCTAGAGAAAAAACAAATTATAAAAAAATTTTCCCTAACTGTATTATTAGTAGTGAAGCATATCCATTAGAGTTAATATATTTAAATACACCATCCTCAACATTAGCCATCACTTTATTCTCTAGTGGTATACATATCTTTAAAAATTCACATAAAATAATATTCGGAACTTGTTCAAATAAATCTTTAGAGAGGACTTTTGGCCTAATCGAAAAAATGGAAATTTCACAATGAGTTATTTCTTTTTTTTAATATTCATTATATTAATTTCAAGTGCTATAAGTATTCTAAAACTCCCTAAATTACATGTAATAACATTCATTATTACAGCATTATTTATTGGTTTCCGATATGACATCGGGATAGACTACTATAACTATGAGAAAATATTTGACTCATTTAACCAAGTTCCATACCAAATTAAATATGAGCCACTATATTATATATTAAATATAATATCACCATCTTATCTTTGGGTTAATATTTTCTCTTCTATGTTAATTTTGCTTCCTCTTTACTTCTTATGTAAAAAAAGTAAAATAAACCCCACTATATTTATTACTATTTTCATTCTGAGTGATATGTTTTTTTCATCATTCAATATTGTAAGACAAATGATTTCCTTAAGTTGGATAATGTTTGGCACATGGTATTTACTCGAAAAAAAGATTTTAAAATTTATTCTTATTTCTATAATTGCTATTAGCTTTCATTACTCATCTATTTTTGTAATTATTTTAATTTTATTTATTAGTAAAGCCAATTTTAATTTATACCTATATTTCACCGTTGTTTTATTAGTATTCATCGTTAGTAAGTTTAACTTAATCAATAATAATACCCTGACACTGATCTCTCAGTTTAGCGGTTATGAACACTACTTCAATAATACATCCCCCTCTGAAGGGAGTGGATTTAAATTTATACTTTATTTCTTTTTTTATTTAATCCTTCCATTTTTGTTTTTAAATAAATATTTAACTATTAACAAAAATAATATTCTTTATATAAGATTAGTATCAGTAGGGCTTTGCTTTTCATTTTTAGCGTTAACAATTAGTATTCTCTATAGATTTTCTTATTCTTTCCTTTATTTTTATATAATTTTAGTCTCTTCCATTCTAACTAATATGAGTAGTGATATTCTAAAGAAAAAAAATATTTCAAATCTTATTCCTTTAGTACTTGCCATATATATATTCCTATTTATTATTTTTTACTCCAATATATCTAATGAAACATTCGGAGTAAAAAATTACAACTGGTTGATTTATGAAAAAATATTTATTTATTAACAATTCACTTAATGGAACTGGTGGATCGAGAGTTATTCTAAACCTTGCCACGTACCTTTCGGATTCAAACTGTTCTGTTTCTATATTAATAGATAGAATTGATAATATTAATTTTGATGTTGACAGTAGGATAAATTTATTTTTAAGAGATAAGAAAGGTATACGGCCTTATATTAAAAAAAACAATACCGTTCAAATCAGTAAGAAATCTCACAGTCCTACCATACTTAAATTAAAGTTAAAATTAAAAAAAATAATCAACTACATATCAACATTCAAATACTCAAAAGATAAGAGAGACTTCATTGAATTTATTAATAAAAATAGTTTTGATGTCATTATTAATAACAATATTTACAGTCATCTATACCGAATAATGTATGAAAAAAATTCATCTGGGAATTATTTCGTTAACTTCCACAATAGTCCTAAAGAAGTATTTTTACGCCCTGAATTTGCATCTTTTTTCCCACTAAAGAAAATATTTAAAAATGTTAATATCTTAACGGTTTCAAGTGAAATAAAAAATGAACTTTATGAACTTGGTCAGTTTGATATAGAAAAAGTCACTACTATTTATAATCCATTTAATTTTCATGAACTGCATGTTAAAGCAAAAGAAAACCCATATGATACATATCCATTCGATTATATAATTACTGTAAGTACTCTCTCCCAAAGAAAAAGGGTTGAAAGAGCAATTCAATCATTTAAATTGCTAGACCCTCAAGAAAAAAATTTGCATCTGATTATACTAGGCGATGGTTCGTTAAAAAATGAATTATTAAAATTAGTATCTCAGCTTGAAATTACAAACTATGTACATTTCTTAGGTTTTCAATCAAACCCTTATCCCTATATATCGAATGCTAAATTATTACTCTTAACTTCTGATTCGGAAGGTTTACCTACAGTAATTATCGAGTCCTTAATATTAGGCATTCCAGTTATTTCTACTGATTGTCCAACGGGGCCAAGAGAAATATTAGAACCTTGGAAAGAAGAATCATTAGTGAATATATCAAACAATAAAGAGGAATATATAGTTGAACAATTGGCGTCTAAAATGAAAGATATTTTATGCAAAAATTATAGTAAAGATTATGTCATACATAATTCTAATCTAGAACGATTCGAAGATGTATTAATAATTAAAAAATGGCTTAACCTATAGCTATAATGGAAGAATGATGACAATTCAGTTTAGTGTTTTAATATCTCTTTATGATAAAGAATCACCTCAATTCTTTGAACAGTGCTTATATAGTATTTTGAAAACCACCCCCCTTCCTTTTGAGATTATTTTAGTTCTTGATGGTTCTATAAATGAAGAATTACTTATTATTATTAATAAATATAAAACCTTTTTACCCATAAAAATTTTTCCATTACCTAAGAATGTAGGATTAGGCAACGCCCTAAATGAAGGTTTGAAGCATTGCTCAAATGAATGGGTATTCCGTATGGACACTGACGATTTCTGCCTCCCAGATCGTTTTGAAAAACAAATAAAATATATTCAAAATAACCCTGATGTTGTTTTATTAGGTTCAAGCACTGAGGA
Source organism: Providencia sp. wls1916 (assembly GCF_009706585.1). Lineage (NCBI taxonomy): Bacteria > Pseudomonadati > Pseudomonadota > Gammaproteobacteria > Enterobacterales > Morganellaceae > Providencia > Providencia sp. wls1916. The sequence goes on along the minus strand of NZ_WLUL01000016.1, from coordinate 128,880 downwards.
GTTTGATTCGAATTTAGAAAAATCACTAGGTCTTAGAAATCCGCCGACTAGTCATAACGAAATATTACATTATGCAAAGAAACGAAATCCCTTCAATCATATGACTGTCGCATTCCGTAAAGATGTCATACAACAAGTTGGTGGATATCAGCATCATCTTTATATGGAAGATTACAACCTATGGATTCGAGTCATCGCGGCAGGGCATCAAGTTGCTAATTTAAGCGATGTACTTGTGAATGTTCGTGGCGGAGACTCTATGATTAAAAGGCGCAAAGGCTTAGTTTATATAAAGAGCGAGCTACAACTAGCTAAATTAAAAATAGAACAAAAGATTGATACTCCAATAAATGCTTACCTAACATTTATGTTACGCAGTATTCCTCGACTACTGCCAACATCCATACTCTCCCAAGTTTATAAAAATCTAAGAAAATAAAGGTTTATCATGCTAACTATCATCGGTGGTTCCGGTTTTATCGGAACACGTCTGTCAAACCAATTAAAATCTCAAAATATCGATTTCAAAATCGTTGATATTGAAAAAAGTGAAGCCCATCCTGAGAAATGGGAATTTGGTGATGTCACCAAACCTGAAACGCTTATCGAACCACTGAAAGGTAGTGACGTTATTATTAACCTATCGGCAAAACACAAAGATAACGTTCACCCTATTAGCCTTTACTATGAAGTGAACGTTGATGGTGCCAAAAACGTCTGTGATGTCGCTGAACAGTTGGGTATCAAACATATTGTTTTCACTTCATCGGTTGCTGTTTATGGCTTCGTTGAAAAAGAAACCGGGGAAGATGGCGAATATCATCCATTTAACCACTATGGTAAATCTAAGTTAGAAGCTGAATACGTTTACGATGCATGGCAGGCAAAATCTGCGGACAATATCTTAGTTACTATTCGTCCAACCGTTGTATTTGGTGAAAATAACCGTGGTAACGTTTATAACCTATTCCGCCAAATTGCGTCTGGTCGATTCTTAATGATCGGTTCTGGTAATAACCAAAAATCAATGGCCTATGTAGAAAATATTGCAGCGTTTATTACATTCGCAACCACCTTCACTGAAGGGAAGCATGTATTCAATTACATCGATAAGCCTGATTTTACGATGAACGAATTAACAACGGTCATTTGTGGTGCTCTTAATAAGCCAAAATCTAATATCCGCATTCCATATCCAGTTGGGATTTTAGGTGGCTACTGTTTTGACGTGCTTTCTAAACTGACGGGCAAAGAATTCCCAGTGAGTAGTATTCGTGTGAAAAAATTCTGTGCTCGTACACAATTTAAATCCAATTACATTGGAAATACCTCTTTTGTTCCGCCTGTTACGCTGGAACAAGGTATCGCGAATACTGTGCAATATGAGTTTAAATAAGCCTAATTATTCTTAGTCTTAATTCTGATATTTATAGATAGGATGCAACCATGAGCAGTTCTTGTATATTAGTCACCGGCGGTCTTGGCTATATCGGCAGCCATACCTGTGTGCAAATGATCCAACAAGGTATTCAGCCGATTATTTTAGATAATCTTCATAATGCCAACCTTGAGGTGCTTAATCGCATTGAAACTATTACGGGAACTAAACCGACGTTTTATCAAGGTGATGTGCGTGATAAAAGCATTTTGGACACCATTTTTGCTCAGCATTCAATTAGTTCAGTGATCCACTTTGCGGGGTTAAAAGCAGTCGGTGAATCTGTCGAAAAACCTATTGAATACTATGATGTAAATGTGAATGGCACCTTAGTTTTAATACAAAGTATGCGTCAGGCGGGTGTTAAAAGCTTAATTTTTAGCTCCTCTGCGACAGTGTATGGTGAGCCTGAACATACCCCGTTAACTGAAGAATCCTCTGTCGGAAATACCAATAGCCCATATGGTACGAGTAAATATATGGTTGAGCGTATTTTAACTGACCTCAGTATCTCAGATAACGAATGGTCAATTTCCTTACTACGCTACTTCAACCCAGTTGGTGCGCATAATTCGGGCTTGATCGGTGAAGACCCGAATGGGATCCCAAATAACCTGACCCCATTTATTGCGCAAGTAGCTGTCGGTCGCCGTAAAGAACTTGCTGTATTCGGCGGGGATTATGCCACCAAAGACGGCACTGGCGTCCGCGATTATATCCATGTGATGGATTTAGCTGATGGACATATTGCTGCGTTAAACTATATGAATAAAGATTCAGGGCTTTATATCTATAATCTGGGTACCGGTACAGGAACCAGCGTGCTGGAAGTGATCGCTGCTTTTGAAAAAGCTGTCGGTAAACCAATCCCTTATAAAATTGCCGAACGTCGTGCAGGAGATATTGCTGAATATTGGTCAACTCCAGCAAAAGCAGAGCGCGAGCTTGGTTGGAAAGCCAAATATACCATTCAGGATATGGCTGATGATGTATGGCGCTGGCAATCTATGAACCCCAACGGTTATCAAAGCTAAATCATCCTTGATATAGCATCAATTAGGCGAGCCACCGGCTCGCTTTTTTATTTTTTACATTCTCAAACTTTATTCTCACCACACAGTTAACCTACTCACTCCCTAGTTCGCTTCTAGTCTATTCCTCAAACCACCTTTCACTCACAAAACATTTTCTGCATCAATATCATTTTTTGTTTTATTATATTTTTATATAACATCGATTTTTGGATGAATTATTTGGTTTTTTGTTTAAAACTGAACTATTATCCCGAGCTGACTTTGTGTCGTGTAACTTCGATTGCTAAAAATTACCATTATCCATCCTGATTAGGGCTATTATCATGTTCAGTAAATTTCTCATGGCTATCACAATGAGCATCCTAATTTCTGGGTGTCATCTCGTCCCGGGAACCTATATTTCCACATCAGGAAAAAGGACTATTGATACTGGTAAGCAAGATATCAACCAACTTGTGGATATTTACCCTATCTCCCCTAAGCTGCTAAGTGAAATGCAGGTTGCCCCTGTGATTGCCAAATCTAATCCTCAGCTTGAGGAGCAGCTAGCAAGTTATGACTATCGTGTTGGCGTGGGGGATGTGCTGGCAATTACCGTATGGAATCACCCTGAGCTCACTATCCCCGCTGGCTCCTATCGCAGCGCTGCGGATTCAGGGAATTGGGTTCACGCAGATGGCACCATTTATTATCCCTATATTGGAAAAGTCTCTGTTCTTGGTAAAACAATCAGTGAAATCAGGAAATTAGTCAGCACCCGACTTGCTGCTTACCTTGAAGCGCCACAAATCGATGTCAGCATTGCCGCCTTTCGTTCGCAAAAAATTTATGTGTCTGGCGAAGTGACTAAGCCGGGTTCCTTGCCCATCACCAATGTCCCTCTTACTATTTTGGAAGCCTTTAATACCGCAGGTGGGTTAACCGAAAAAGCGGACTGGGACAATGTGATCCTCACCCGCGAAGGCAAAGAGATAAAAATCTCGCTGCAATCGTTAATTCAATACGGCGATTTAACCCAAAACTACTTAATGCTATCCGGCGATGTTCTCTATGTTCCCCGTAATGATGCGCAAAAGGTCTTTGTGATGGGAGAAGTGGGGAAACCATCAACATTGACTATCGACCGTGCAGGAATGAGCATCACTGAAGCGCTAAGTAAAGCCAATGGACTCAGCCAAACTACCGCAAGTGCAACAGGGATTTTTGTCATTCGGTCAACGCATAAACCCGCACCAATAACAGATTCTGAAGACGAGAACCCCCTTTCTAAAATGGCAGAAATTTATCAACTCGACCTCTCCGATGCGACATCACTCGTGATGGGAACTGAATTTAAATTACAACCTTATGACCTGGTTTATGTAACAGCGGCGCCTGTTGTTCGGTGGAACCGTTTAATCACCCAATTACTGCCAACCATCGCCTCATACAACCAGCTTGCCGAAGGAACTAAGCGTATTCATGCATGGTAATTTTATTTTTAATCAAATGCTTATGTTCAATAACATTCTTATCGTGTGCATGGGGAACATTTGCCGGTCACCCACTGCGGAGCGTTTAATGCAGGGGCTTTTCCCCCAAAAAAAGATCCACTCCGCAGGGCTGATTGCGCGGGAAAATCAACCTGCTGATGCTCAAGCTCGCCATATAGCAAAAAACCATCACCTCTCTTTGGAGGAGAATCGTTCTCGTCGTTTGACCGGGCATTTATGCCAGATGGCAGATTTGATCCTCGTAATGGAAAACACTCATACCCAAAAACTTTATCGGCAATTTCCGCAAACCCGAGGCAAAGTCATGCTATTTGGTGAATGGCTGAATAAAACCGAAATCCCAGATCCTTATAAACACAGCCAGGAGATGTTTGAGCATGTTTATCAGCTTATGGAAAAAGCAGCCGAGTCGTGGCAAGGAAAGATTTAGACTCTATTTAAACTTATTTAAAAACTAACTCTATGAACAATACAGAAAAAAAGCATGTGCCGAACACCGATGAAATCGACTTACTCGCCATACTAAAAACACTGAAATCTAACACGCTAACGATAGCGGCGTTTACTATTGCCGCCACTTTAAGTGCCGGAGTGTATTGCTGGCTCGCGTCTCCTATTTACCAAGCGAATGCTACATTACAGTACGATAAAATAAACCAAGCATCGCTATTAGAGAAAATGAACGATGGAATGCTTTTTGGTGGCAATAACGGGCAAATCGATTCAGAAATTGAAGTCATTAAATCCAGAATGGTGCTAGGCAAAACCGTGTCAGACTTGAATCTAGATATTCAGATTTTGCCTTCAAAGATATTCTCCAAATTTCTGAGTGATGCGGTTATTGTACATATTGCAGAGTATCAACTCCCCCCAGATTTAATCGGTCAACCCGCCACTTTAACCTTTTTAGATAGTTGCCAATATACGCTAGAACTTGCGGGCCAAACTTATCATGGGCAAATTGGCATCCCTTTAAAGCAAGATGAAATTCACTTATTGATTGATTCATGTACCGCTCAAGGTGGGGAAAAACTGACCTTAATAAAAAATGATCGTTATTCTGCTATCGAAAATTTGCGACGCCGTCTCAGTATGAATGAAGCCAGTAAAAGCTCTGGTATCATTAACTTAACAATTAAAGGGACAAATCAGCGCGAAAATATCGAGATTTTGGATAATGTTATTCAAAATTATATTAATCAAAATAGAGAACATAGGAAGCTAGCTACAAACAACACGTTGATTTTTCTAGATAACTACATACCAAAAATAAAAAATAAGCTCGACCATTATGAAAATCAGTTAAATACGTTTCGTAAACAAAATGAGTCTATTGACCTAACGCTAGAGGCCAAATCCGCGCTTGAGAGTGCATTACATGTAGAAGAAAGGTTAAATGAGCTTACTTTTAAAGAAGTGGAGCTTCAACAACGATATACCCGCAGCCACCCGGCTTATCAAGCCTTACTTGATACACGCCAAAAATTGCTACTCGAGAAAGAAAAAGCCAGCAAAAATATTCAACAGCTGCCAAACACCCAGCAGCAAATTATTCGTTTAACTCGTGATGTTGAATCCGAGCAAGCTATTTATAATCAGTTGGTGACCAAGCAACGCGAACTCAGTGTGCTGAATTCAGGGATCACTGCCGATGTGCGAATTATTGACTCTGCGGAGTCTTACCCCATGGCCATCGCTCCCAAGAAAAGCTTAATCATGGTTTTGGCCTCTTTATTGGGTCTCGTGATGGGCTGCGCCTTTGTGATCGGAAAAGAGATTCTCAATAATAAAATTAAGAACACGGAAGAACTCGAGGCGCTAGGCCTTCGTGTTTATGCCACCGTTCCATTCTCGTTGGATGAAAAAAAATCACGGTATCGCGAAAGTAAAAAGCCCCTATCCATTGAAAATCCAGCAGATATGGCAATAGAATCCATTCGTTCATTAAGAACAAGTGTCTATTTCTCTGTGATGAATCAAGACAATAATATTGTGATGGTGACAAGTGCATCCCCAAATGTAGGAAAAAGTTTTATTACTGCGAATATGGCTGTCGTCCTCGCCAATGCAGGTAAAAAAATTCTGCTTATTGATACTGATTTACGCAAAGGACATATTCATAAAACATTTGGGTTAGAAAATAAATCTGGGCTTTCAGAATTCTTATCTCAACACGGCGGGAATTCCATCTCAAAACATCAACAAGTTATTGAGAATTTGGATATTATCAGTCGAGGAAAAAGCACCACGCACTCTTCAGAACTGCTTATGAGCGAGCAATTTAAGCATTTATTGGACTCAGTTAAGCATCAATATGACATGGTTTTGTTGGACACTGCGCCCATTTTTGCGATTACAGATCCCGCTATTATCGGAAAATATGCCGGCACATCACTCTTAGTGGCCTATTATAGCGTGAATACCGTTAAAGAAATTGAACGCGCACTTAAACATTTCAAACAAAATAATATCGAAATTACTGGCACCATCCTTAATGGCATTGATGAAAAATCTGACGATTATCATTATGTCTACCAGTATTAATAGAATGGCGAGCCACCCCTCGCCTTTCGCTCTCATACCGACACAACTAATGCATCTTTCCAAATTTGCGCGTAAACTCTGCATCATCTTTTTCATCCCGACCAATAGCCGTTAACGTTATGCCACATATTGTTTTATTCGAACCTGAAATCCCACCAAATACTGGGAATATCATCCGCTTATGCGCCAATACAGGCTTTAGTCTGCACCTGATCCATCCCCTCGGTTTTACTTGGGATGACAAACGCTTACGCCGTGCAGGGCTAGATTACAGCGAATTTGCGGATATCAAACATCATCATGACTATTACACATTCTTAGAAAGTGAAGGGTTAAATCCTGATAATAATCAGTCTCCAACGGGCGCCCGTGTGTTTGCGTTAACCACCAAAGGTAAGCCAAGCCACAGCAATGTAAGCTATCGGGAAGATGATTATTTGATGTTTGGACCAGAAACCCGCGGCTTACCGCCTTATGTTCTCGATAATATGCCGATCGAGCAGAAAATTCGTATTCCGATGCTGGCTGAAAGCCGCAGTATGAATCTTTCTAACTCGGTCGCCGTTGTGGTATTCGAAGCTTGGCGCCAGCTTGGGTATCCGGGTGCACTGCTGAAAGACTAATTTAGTTTGCTTATGCCGTTTGCTAGATTTAGAACAAATCTTGAACATCATTTAAGTTGCTGCTAGACTTGTACAATAAATAGTACAAGATAGGTATCATACAATGAAAACCATTTCCTTTAGTGATGCTAGAAGCAATTTGAAAGCAGTGCTTGATAGAGTTGTTGATGATATGGATACGACGATTATAACCCGCCGTGATTCTGAAGCGGCTGTAGTTATGTCCTTGGAATACTACAATAGTTTAATGGAAACCATCTACCTATTGCGCTCTCCTGCAAATGCAGAGCATCTCAACAAATCCATCGAGCAATTTAAAGCGGGTAAGATTTCAGAGAGAAAGCTAATCAATGAGTAGACTTCTAACATGGACGGATCAAGCTTGGGAAGATTATCTATACTGGCAAAGACAAGATAAAAAGACATTAAAGCGGATCAATAAACTCATTGAAGACACAAAAAGAACGCCATTCAGCGGTATAGGTAAACCAGAGCCACTAAAAGAAAACTTAGCTGGCTTCTGGTCTCGTAGAATAGATGAAACTAATAGGCTAGTTTATGCAATCGAAAATACCGCACTAATCATCATTGCCTGTCGCTATCATTACTAGCTTTATTTAAATCCCATCCCCGCCTTCAAAACCATCAACGTTACCATTAAAGTTTTGATCCATCTCCAGCGATGGCTTATCGCTTGTTGGCTTACCGACAATACGCGCAGGAACTCCCGCCACTGTGGTATGAGGAGGAACTGGGTGCAGCACTACAGAGCCAGCGCCGATTTTTGCGCCGCGACCAATTTCAATATTGCCCAGAATTTTAGCGCCAGCGCCAATCATCACCCCTTCACGTACTTTAGGATGACGGTCGCCACAGGTTTTACCGGTACCGCCTAGCGTAACAGACTGAAGAATAGACACATCATTTTCGACAATCGCCGTCTCACCAATCACGATCCCCGTCGCGTGGTCGAGCATGATCCCACAGCCAATACGGGCAGCTGGATGGATATCGACCCCAAAAGAGACCGAAATTTGGTTTTGCAGATAAACGGCCAACGCTTTACGCCCTTCACCCCATAGCCAATGCCCAATACGATAGGCTTGTAGGGCGTGAAAACCTTTCAAATACAGCAGTGGCGTAGAATATTTATCAACCGCAGGGTCTCGTAAACGAACAGCAGAGAGATCCATCGCCGCAGAAAAAATCATCTGCTCGTCATTACGATATGCTTCTTCCACAATTTCGCGGACTTCCATTGCGGGCATAATCGGTGAGCTCAACTTGTTCGCCAACATATAGCTAAGCGCACTACCGAGGTTGTCATGCTTCAGTAATGTCGCGTTAAAAAAACTGGCAAGTAAAGGCTCACAGTCAGCAAGCGCCTTGGCTTCTTCCTTAATGTAACCCCAAATTCTATCCAGTTCTTCACGCGACATAATGGCTCTCTTCTATATTATTATTAGCTTGGTAATTTAGGCATGTCTGCAATTTCATCTTTAGTTGCACGCCCGAGCAATGCTTGGGAGGCTTCTAACACATTTTTATTGCAGTAGAGAATTTGATAAATCTGTTCCGTGATTGGCATTTCAACACCAGCACGCTCCGCAAGGGCTTTCACCTCTTTGGTATTACGATAGCCTTCAACCACTTGCCCAATCTCTTTTTCCGCCTCTTCCACACTGACACCATTGCCTAGCATCATGCCGAAACGGCGGTTACGAGATTGGTTGTCGGTGCAGGTTAACACTAGGTCGCCAAGTCCTGCCATACCCATAAATGTGGATGGATCAGCACCCAGTGATACACCTAAGCGGCTCATTTCGGCTAAGCCTCGTGTGATCAATGCCGTACGTGCGTTTGCGCCGAAGCCCATACCATCAGAGATCCCAGCGCCAATCGCGATAACGTTTTTCACTGCGCCACCAAGTTGCACACCAATCATGTCAGGGTTTTTATAGACGCGGAAACTTTTGCCACAATGGAATAATTTTTGTAAATCATCACCAAATTGGCTATCGGATGCAGCGACTGAAATAGCCGTAGGGAGACCGGCTGCAAGCTCTTTTGCAAAAGTGGGGCCAGAAAGTACCGCCAGAGGAATTTCGTTTCCTAATACCTCACGCGCTACATCTTGCAACAAACGCCCGGTATCTCTCTCTAACCCTTTGGTTGCCCAAATAATGCGGGAGCCCGCTTTTAGATACGGTTTGATTTGCTTGAGCACATCACCAAATACATGGCTAGGTACCACAATCAAGATATTCAGGCTCGCTTCAACGGCGCTTTTTAAGTCCGTTTCGAGAGATAAACTATCAGGGAAAGAAACACCAGGTAAAAACGCTTGATTGCTACGTTCTTGGTTTAATTTACGGATGTGTGCTGGGTCATGCCCCCACAACACCACCTGATGACCATTACGTGCAAGAGTAATGGCTAAAGCGGTGCCGTACGAGCCGGCACCGATCACTGTCATTGAAGCAGTATTCATTAAGCGACCTTATTGAACTTCAGGGTTCTGCGCTTGTTCACCTTGTTGCTGCTGTAAGTAATTCATGAACAGTGCATCAAAGTTAACTGGCGCTAAGTTCAATTGTGGGAAAGTACCACGACCCACCATGTTCGTGATAGTTTCACGCGCATATGGGAACAGGATATTTGGGCAGTATGCACCTAAGCAATGTGCCATTTGAGTGCCTTCGATACCATCAATGGAGAACACACCCGCTTGCTGAACTTCACACAGAAATGCAGTTTCTTCGCCCAGAGTAGCGGTAGTTGTCACACGCAGAACAACCTCATATACGCCTTCAGCTAGCTGAGTTGAAGAAGTATCTAAATCTAATTTGATCTCTGGCTGCCACTCTTTTTGAAAGATTTGAGGTGCATTAGGTGCTTCAAATGAAACGTCTTTTGCGTAGATACGTTGAATTTGAAATACCATTTCTGAGTTGTTTTGTTCTGACATAATAATTACCTTACTTCCATATTAGAGTTTCGAGATATATTCAGTTGCCGGCACATTTTACAGTGCCGGATAATTACTTCTTACCACGAGCCAGTGGTAGGTTTTCACCCGCCCAACCAGCGATCCCTTCTTTCAGGACAAAGACTTTTTCAAAGCCATGATGAGCAAGCTGTTCAGCAGGTTTAGTTGCTTCCATTCCACTTGCAGAAACCATAATCACAGATTTCTGTTTATGTTTTTCCAGCTCACCCAAATTATTATCTTTAATTTCAGATGGTGTTAAGTTAATAGAATCAATAATATGCCCTTTGCGGAACTCTTCGCGAGTACGTAAGTCCACAACAACTGCTTCTTCTTTATTGATCATTGTAATCGCTTGAGTGCGCGCAATGACTTTAGTTTTAGAGAATAGGCTTCTGAAGGTCATCACGACCACGGCAACAAATAACACTATCCAAGTCAGACTAACAAACGTGTTACGACCGACAAATTGCATGATTTCTTGGATCATGGGGGGCAATTACTCCCGTTAGTTAAAAACGAATATCAAAGGGTTCAGAGTATACCTTTGTGCCGAGCTAATTACAGCCAGTTAGCGCAAACTAGAATGTCTTTTTTGCGAAAACACTCGCAGAGTTAACACCTTTTTACTGAAAAAAGAATTTTTTTCTCAAAGCTGTACGCAGGCATTTTAACATAAACATGCTCCGACTAGACTTTGACGCTAAATTAATTCCCATCTAAATAGAGTATATACAGTAAAATTCAGTGATAATACGCCTATGATTTGACTTAGTATCAAATGGTATAATAGCAATATTCTTAATTTTTAAGCGTTTTTATGACTATTTTTAAGAGAACACTGGAAAGCACGACTTGCAGATGAAATAATCAGTTATTGCATTTAATTGAGGTGATCTATCACAATGGCCCATACATCCCATCGAATAAAGACGTTTTTTGTTCGTCAGGCAATGATCCCCGCCCTGCTTGGTTTGGGGTTATTCACTTTGGCGCCTTCTCACGTCGCGCTCGCGAATCAGATCACCGAAAATAAAGGTCAATTAAATGACCTGCTAAAAAGCATTGCTGAAAAAGAAAAAAGCGTTAAAGAACAGCAAACTAAAAAAAGTAATCTCCTTCAGCAACTTAAAGAGCAAGAACAAAGTATTTCAGCAGCAAGCCGTGATTTGCATCTAACACAAAACCAATTAAAACAGCTAGATAAAGAAATATCCGCCTTATCTAGCAATATCAGTCGGCTGCAAAAGAAAAAAAATGAGCAAGAAAAACTACTTGCTGAGCAGTTAGATGCTGCATTCCGACTTGGTAAACACCAAGGTTTATCACTACTCTTAAAGGGGGAAGAAGGTCAACGGGAAGAGCGAATTCTTGCGTATTATGGTTACCTCAACCAAGCTCGTGAAAAAAATATTCTTGATCTAGAAGAAACCACCAAAGAGCTGCACGAACAGAAACAATTAGAGCAAAAAAAGCAAGCTGAGCAGAAAACAACGCTCACACGCCAGCAGCAAGAAAAACAAAAGCTCGATAATGCGCAAGCTTCACGGCAAAAAACCTTAACCGTATTAGAAAGCTCATTAAAAGAAGATCAAAAAAATCTCGCGGTCTTAAAGCAGAACGAAGCCAGACTACGCGACAAAATTGCTAAAGCAGAACGCGAAGCCAAAGCACGCGCTGAGCGTGAAGCTCGTGAAGCCGCGCGAATTCGTGCTCAAGTGGCTGAAAAGGAAAGAAAAGCCAAACAGAAAGGCGCCACGTATAAGCCATCTGAAAGTGAGCAATCACTTATGTCTCGAACAGGCGGTTTAGGTCGTCCTGCTGGTCAAGCTATCTGGCCGGTACGCGGTTCCACCCTACATAATTATGGGGATGTGATCTCCAGCGAATTACGTTGGAAAGGTATGGTGATCGCCGCAAATGAAGGCACCCAAGTTAAGGCTATTGCGGATGGTCGTGTACTACTCGCTGACTGGCTTCAAGGTTATGGTTTGGTTGTTGTCGTTGAGCATGGTAAAGGGGATATGAGCCTATATGGCTATAACCAAAGTGCGCTGGTAAATGTGGGACAAGAAGTCCGCGCAGGTCAGCCAATTGCGTTAGTGGGAAGTAGTGGCGGTCAAGAACGCCCTGCACTTTACTTTGAAATTCGCCGACAAGGTAAAACCGTCAACCCTCGCCCATGGCTAGGAAGGTAGCACAACCACCTTTCACATTACCTATAAAATGCTAGGCTATAAAAAGTTAGGAAAATAATTATGTTAAGACACTCGCCGATGAAATTACTGATTAGCCTGCTCCTTATCATGGTCAGCTCTCAGGCGAGTGCCGCCAAACTCGCTATTGTCATCGATGATTTCGGTTACCGAGCCAAAGAAGATAATCAAATCCTAGCGTTACCGACCGCCATCAGTATTGCTATTTTACCTAACTCACCTCATGGTGCTGAAGTCGCGGCAACCGCCTATCAGCAAGGGCGGGATATTTTAATCCATATGCCCATGAAACCATTGAGTAAACAACCTCTCGAAAAAGACACTTTGGCACCCTCGATGAGTGCTGAAGAGATTGACCGCATCATCAAAAATGCCATTAGCCGAGTTCCTCACGCTAAAGGAATGAATAACCATATGGGTAGCGAGATGACCTCCAGCCTTTCTGGGATGCGCAATGTGATGCGCTCGCTGTCGCAATCGAACCTCTTTTTCTTGGATAGCGTCACGATTGGTAATACGCAAGCATTGAATGCTGCTAAAGAATTTGGCGTTCCCTCTACGAAGCGCAATATTTTTATTGATAATCACCAATCTGAAGAAGAAACCCGTACACAGTTGAATAAAGCCATTGCTTACGCGCGTAAACATGGCAGCGCCGTGGCTATTGGGCACCCGCATCCATCAACCGTGCGCGCCTTACAAAAATTTATTCCACTGGTTCCCTCTGATATTGAGCTTGTGCCTGTCAGTTCACTGGTCGGCTATCAGCCAGCAACTGGCGAACCACGTAAAACGCTCAGAATGCAACCTGAAGGCGTTAATCCAACTCTGCCAGTGACAAAGCCAGAGACAAAAATGCCATTCAAATCAGAGGCAAAACCTCATGAAGCGGCTAAAACAACGGTAGATTCTGATGATGCTACACCAACTCTTGCGGAGCCAGAACTGACCAACGATGCTGCGGAGCAACCTGAAAAATCAGTCAGTCCCGCAGAGTTAGGTGTATGCGATATCGAACTCCCATCAACCCGCCTACAAGGCATTGAGCTACTCATGTTTGTGGTCGAGGCCATTTATCAAGATAAAACCCTACAGCCCCTGATTGCAGAAAAGAAAATACCATAACGGGTAAGACTAAACATAAAAAAGGGTTTAAAGGCCTTCGCCAATAAACCCTTTAAACTCATAAGCTAATTCTGCATTAATCCCAGTTTAAAATCACTTTTCCTGACTGCCCTGAGCACATCACATCAAAGCCTTTTTGGAAATCATCAATAGAAAACTCATGAGTTATGATTGGTGATAAATCGAGGCCTGATTGCACGAGTGTCGCCATCTTATACCAAGTTTCAAACATTTCACGCCCATAAATTCCCTTGATAAACAGACCTTTAAATATAACTTGGCTCCAGTCTGTTGCCATCGATGATGGAGGAATACCTAATAGCGCAATTCTGCCACCATGATTCATGGTATCTAGCATAGTTTGGAAAGCAGCGGGCGCCCCTGAAACTTCTAGCGCCACATCAAAGCCTTCTTTCATGCCCAGTTCATTCATGACGTCTTTAAGATTTTCACGGCTCACATTCACCGCGCGGGAGACACCCATTTTTTTCGCTAATTCAAGGCGATAATCATTCACGTCAGTGATCACCACATGGCGAGCACCAACATGTCGGCAAACTGCTGCCGCCATAATACCAATAGGACCTGCGCCCGAAACCAGCACATCTTCCCCCACTAAATCAAACGATAGTGCCGTATGTACCGCATTACCAAATGGGTCAAAAATTGCTGCAATTTCATCGGGAATATTGTCTGGAATTTTAAAGGCGTTAAACGCTGGGATCACCAAATACTCAGCAAAACATCCTGGGCGATTTACACCGACGCCAATGGTATTACGGCATAAGTGGGTACGCCCACCTCGGCAATTACGGCAATGACCGCAGGTAATATGCCCTTCGCCAGAAACACGGTCACCAATTTTAAACCCTTTAACTTCCTGCCCAATCTCAACAATTTCCCCTATATATTCATGACCCACCACCATCGGAACTGGAATCGTTTTTTGCGACCATTCATCCCAGTTGTAGATATGAACATCCGTACCGCAAATAGCGGTTTTACGGATTTTAATCATCACATCATTGTGTCCCAGTTCCGGTTTCGGAACATCTGTCATCCATATACCTGGTTCTGCTTTTAATTTGGACAGTGCTTTCATAGGCGACCTTTTATTTATGATTACATTAATTTAATGACCACTTTAATTTCACAACTGCATTAATTTCATAAGAAAATCAAATTTATAACTAAATTAGTTGAAGCTTTTTGCCAATACGGGTGAATGCATCAACAGCGTGTAAAATATCCTCTTCGCTGTGTGCAGCAGACATTTGCGTGCGAATTCGCGCTTGTCCTTGCGGAACTACCGGATAGAAAAATCCAGTGACATAAATACCTTCTTTTAATAGTTCTGAAGCAAATTGCTGAGCAATTTTGGCATCACCCAACATCACAGGAATGATGGCGTGATCGGCGCCTGCTAATGTAAATCCTGCCGCAGACATTTTTTCTCTAAATAACTTCGCGTTAGCCCACAATTTCTCACGGCGCTCTTGCCCTTCGGTCATCATATCGATCACCTTAATGGACGCAGCAACAATAGCGGGTGCCAAAGAGTTAGAGAATAAATACGGACGAGAGCGTTGACGTAACCACTCGACAACCTCTTTTTTGGCGGCAGTATAACCACCCGATGCACCACCTAATGCTTTTCCGAGTGTGCCAGTAATAATGTCTACTCGCCCCATCACTTTACAATACTCGTGGCTACCACGACCGTTTTCACCAACAAAACCAACAGCATGAGAGTCATCTACCATGATCAATGCGTTATATTCATCTGCAAGGTCACAGACAGTTTTCAAGTCAGCAATCACACCATCCATCGAGAAAACACCGTCAGTCGCAATCAGAATATGACGCGCACCCGCAGCTTTCGCTTCTTCAAGGCGCTGTTTTAATTCCGTCATATTGTTATTGCTGTAGCGATAGCGCTGGGCTTTACACAGGCGAACACCGTCAATAATGGATGCGTGGTTTAGTGCATCAGAAATAATGGCGTCTTCTGGCCCCAGTAGCGTTTCGAAAAGCCCGCCATTGGCATCAAAACAAGAGGAATAGAGAATCGCATCTTCCATTCCAAGGAAATCCGCGATTTTCTTTTCAAGAACTTTATGGCTGTCTTGGGTACCGCAAATAAAGCGAACCGATGCCATACCAAAGCCATGGCTATCCATACCCTGTTTTGCCGCTTCAATCAGCGCGGGATGATTGGCTAAGCCTAAATAGTTATTTGCACAGAAGTTAATAACGCGCTGTCCACCCTGGATTTCAATATCCGCGTCTTGAGAGGTCGTAATAATGCGTTCATGTTTAAACAAGCCTTCAGCTTCTATTTGCACCAATTGTTGTTTAATCTGCTGGTAAAATTGTTCTGACATGATTTGTTCCTGTAAAGAAGTTGTTTACAGAGTTTAATAATAGTCACTAGAACTAGCGATATCTGGTGAGCAAATAAGTTAAGTTTGTAGGCAAGATCACGATAATGCCCTTTAAAGAGGTATGACAACTAGGACAATTATCTGGTCGATATACTGTTGTCTGCACAAAGAGGTGTTATTATAGACCCCAATTTTGTATCTATTTATTCTTAACCCACTTGAGGTATTCACGATGATCGTAGTCACTGGCGGAGCTGGTTTTATTGGCAGCAATATTATTAAAGCCCTGAATGAAATGGGTCGCACCGATATTCTGGTGGTGGATAACCTGAAAGATGGTACTAAGTTTGCCAACCTTGTTGACCTCGATATCGCCGATTACATGGATAAAGAAGACTTTATCGTGAGCGTTATTGCGGGTGATGATTTTGGCGATATTGACGCTGTTTTCCATGAAGGTGCTTGCTCATCCACCACTGAGTGGGATGGTAAGTATATGATGGATAATAACTATCAATTTTCTAAAGAACTGCTGCATTACTGTTTAGAACGTGAAATTCCTTTCCTGTATGCCTCTTCCGCAGCGACATACGGCGGACGTAGCGATAATTTCATCGAAGAACGTGAATTTGAAAAACCACTGAACGTATACGGCTACTCTAAATTCCAATTCGACCAATATGTCCGCAGCATCATGCCTGAAGCTCAGTCTCAAGTGTGTGGCTTCCGCTATTTCAACGTTTATGGACCAAATGAAAACCATAAAGGCAGCATGGCGAGCGTGGCTTACCACTTAAACAAACAAATTAATGAAGGGCAAACCCCGAAACTGTTTGAAGGAAGCGACACTTTCCGCCGTGATTTCATCTACGTTGGCGATGTGGCAGCGGTGAATTTATGGTTCTGGGAAAATAATGTTTCTGGCATTTTCAACTGTGGTACAGGTCGCGCGGAATCATTCCAAGCCGTTGCCGATGCCGTCACTGAATTCCATAAAGATAAAAATGTGTCTATCGAATACATTGAATTCCCTGAGAAATTAAAAGGCCGCTACCAAAGCTTTACTCAAGCGGATCTGACTAAATTACGTGCCGCAGGTTACACCGCACCGTTTAAAACCGTTGCTGAAGGCGTGACCGAATATATGCAATGGCTGAATAAAGACGCGTAATCGTCTTTTATGAAAACAGTGCCTATGAAAATATTAGTAATTGGCCCCTCATGGGTAGGGGATATGATGATGTCTCAGAGCCTTTATCGTACGATCAAGGCGCTGCATCCTCATGCTCAGATAGATGTGATGGCACCGGATTGGTGCCGTCCGTTATTGGCGAAAATGCCCGAAGTGTCTGAAGCGATTTCCATGCCATTAGGCCATGGAAAGCTCGAAATTGGCGAACGTCGTCAATTAGGCATCAATTTACGGGAAAATGGGTACGATCAGGCGATTGTTTTACCTAATTCCTTGAAATCTGCTCTGGTGCCGTTCTTTGCTAAAATCGCCAAAAGAACGGGGTGGCGTGGTGAAATGCGTTATGGGCTGCTTAATGATTTACGCCCATTAGATAAACAAGCATTTCCGCTGATGGTGCAACGCTACGTAGCATTGGCGTATGACAAGCAGCTCATCAAATCTGCCAATGATATTCCCGCCCCAATTCTATGGCCTAGGTTAGTCACTGATAAACAACAAGTTAGTGATACTATTAGTCAATTTAATATTGATTTTTCTCGCCCAATTATTGGTTTCTGCCCAGGCGCTGAATTTGGTCCTGCAAAACGTTGGCCACACTATCACTATGCAGCGTTAGCTCAAAAACTAATCAGCGAGCAAGGCTACCAAGTCCTGTTATTTGGCTCTCAAAAAGACCATGAAGCAGGCGAAGAAATCCGCCAAAGTTTGACTGACGACGCTCGTCATTACTGCCTCAATTTCGCAGGAAAAACGTCGTTAGAACAAGCCGTTAATCTTATTGACGCTTGCCAAGCCGTAGTGAGTAATGATTCTGGCTTAATGCATGTGGCTGCAGCTCTCGATAAGCCGTTAGTCGCACTATATGGCCCAAGCAGCCCTGACTTTACCCCACCACTGTCCGATAAAGCGGAAGTGATCCGGCTGATAACGGGTTACCACAAAGTACGTAAAGGTGACGGCGAAAGTGGCTATCACCAGAGCTTAATTGATATTCAACCGCAAATGGTACTGGATGCCCTCACGCGTTTAAATATAGGTATTAAATAATGAGAGTGTTATTAGTAAAAACATCATCTATGGGAGATGTTTTGCACTCTCTGCCTGCATTAACCGATGCGCAGGCAGCAATACCGAATATTCAATTTGATTGGGTCGTCGAAGAGGGGTTTGCTCAAATCCCTACATGGCATAGTGCGGTGAATAAAGTCATCCCTGTGGCAATCCGTCGCTGGCGAAAAAATTGGTTTGCTGCGCCAATTCGTGCTGAACGTGCGGCATTTCGTCACCAACTACAGGAAATCCACTACGATGCAGTGATTGATGCGCAAGGGTTACTTAAGAGTGCGTTGCTAGTCACTCGCCTTGCTCTCGGTTCTAAACATGGTTATGACCGCCATAGTATCCGCGAGCCGATTGCTAGCTTCTTCTACGACCATCGTTATTCCATTAGTAAACAGCAACATGCGGTAGAACGTATTCGCCAATTATTTGCTAAAAGCCTCGGGTACACTTGCCCTAGAACCCAAGGCGATTACGCGATTGCTCGCCATTTCTTGCAATCTGCCGACGAAACCGAAGCGCCCTATGTGCTGTTTTTGCACTCCACAACCCGCGACGATAAGCATTGGCCTGAGTCTCATTGGCGCGAACTGATTCAGTTAATGAAGGAAACTGGGCTGAGAGTGAAGCTCCCTTGGGGTGCAGAGCATGAGCATCAACGAGCGATGAGGCTAGCTGAGGATTTTGATTTTGTTGAAGTTTTACCAAAATTAACGCTGGCACAAGTCGCGCAACAGATTGCGGATGCAAAAGCAGTGGTTTCTGTCGATACAGGTTTAAGCCATTTAACCGCCGCGCTGGATAAACCGAATTTTACGCTGTTTGGTCCAACAAACCCCGGTTTAATTGGTGGTTATGGAAAAGACCAAAATGAGATAAAAAGCGTAGATAATAGAATGGATAGCATTAAAGCTGATGTGGTCTTCCAACAACTGTGCACCGAGTTATAGCCCACTCAGAGTATTATCTAAAGCCTATCTCCCATAATAATTAAGCGGTCATTTGACCGCTTAATTATTTTTTCACTGTATAAAAGATTTATTTTTTCTCTGGGGCAATAAACCCAAAACACATGGTTTTCGGCTCAGCATCCGGTTCAGAGCGATAAATTACATCTTCTTTTTCGATCGTAAATTGTGGCCAGAATTTACGCACTTTAGCGAAATCTTCGTGGGCACAATCATCATATTTGCGCCCTAATAAAATAGCACCATGCTCACGAATTTCTGCTTCAGTGATATCACGATTGTACACATTCGGCGGCATATGATTTTCTAGCGTCCAAGGCTGGATAACATGCGGTCTATCTTGGGCATAGATAATAAACCATTGATGTAGGTTATCCTCACCACCAACATATTTGACTGGTGTTCCGTAACGTTGATACCAACGTTGTTCACCTTCAGCGATTAAGGTTTTCACGCCAATAAATTTCTGACCCGCTCCGCGAATATTTCCTGCTTGAACAACGAGATAGCCAGATACCATTAAGACGCCAACCACTGCCAAACCAATCAACGGTTTTTTCAGTGATTTTTTCGGCATTACAGTGATTGAGCCGACAAATAAAGGCGCACAGGCCATCATAAATGGCTGTAACCACTCAGTAATTCGCCCACCATCATGGAACGAGAACCAACCGTAAATCACGGCTAATGGAAATAAAATAATGAAGTTTGCCATGCGGTTCGATAAGGCTTTCGGCCAACCGATTTTTCCGCCACAGCAATATAAGATAATTGCTGCGATAATCAGCGGGTAAAACACACTTAACGCAGCTTCCGTGGTATGTAAGTTAAAACCGGGGTCAATTTGCGAATCTACCCATTTAAAGGCTGAAAAATCACTCGCCATCAACCAGAAGAAGTTTGGCAAGATCATCGAAAACCACAGTGCTATCGCTAAATAAAACACCGGATGGCGATAGCTTTGGCGCGCTTGTTTCACAAAAAGGGTGAGTAAGAAAACGGAGCCGACTAAAGCAAGCGTGGAGTATTTCCCCATTGTTGCCAGACCGGTCACTAAAGCAAAAGGTAGCCACCACAGTGGGTTATCTTCGACGGCACGCAGAAATAAGTAAATCACCCAAGGCCAGAATGTCACTAAAATATAGTTATCATTATAAGGAATAATATCGAAATTAATGACGCCTGATAAATTCATCATCAGCATCGCAAACCATGCAAGGTCACGGCGCCCTGTTAACCGATAGGCAAGTTTCCATACCCCAAGTAACCCAAATCCAATACCGATAAAATGGCTTAAATACCAATAGAAACTATAAGAAATTCCCAAATGGATGGCAGGCCACATCATCGTACCGACAAACCACGGATTTTTTGGGGAGCCCCACTCACCATTCATTCCCCAGTTAACGGCTTCGACCGTATCGTAAGGAACGGTCGGGTCAAAAAAGAAACTCGCAAGGATCCAGGCAATGGCATAGCCAATGATCCAAAGATACACATACTTATTTGAAGTTGGTTGATTGGTTGTCGGCATTCTTTTTTCAGCGAAATTTATCAATAAAGTTAAAGGGAAATACGCATTATTTTACGTCAAGCTTGTAGAGTTCTACCTCTCGCTCGGCTGAGTATGCAAAAACGTGACTGGGTAGTTTACTATAGTTTAAACAAAATAATCAGAAATGAGAGAAATTGTTATTACTCATTATAGTAATATTCAAGTTATCAATATTTTGCTGAATATTACTGTTCTCTAGGAGGTAAATAAGGCTGCAACAATTTAAGTAAACGCTGCAATGCACCTTGGTTTTCATGTAATACTTCTGCGGCATGTCGACCATAATACAGTCGATAATCTTCATCGGATAGCAGGCTCGTGACGGCTTGAGCCAGTGATTCGCTGTCCGTCACGGTGATCAACCCATCTGCTTGGGTTAATTTCGCACAAATATCTTTAAAATTAAAGGTATGTGGTCCCATCAAAACAGGTAATGCATGCGCAGCTGCTTCAAGTGGATTATGACCGCCCGTTTCAACTAAGCTCCCGCCAACGAAAGCAATATCTGCAATTCCGTACAGCAACATCAATTCCCCCATCGTATCGCCAATAACCACTTGGGTTTCTAGAGATGGGATAACGCCACTACTACGACGAATGAAGCTTAGCCCTGCTTTTTGCGTCAACTCTTCCGCTTTTACGAAACGTTCTGGATGCCTTGGAACTAAAATGAGTAATAAATTGGGAAATTTTTTCAACAACTGTTGGTGAGTTTGTAAAACAATGGCTTCTTCACCTTCATGGGTGCTTGTCGCAATCCATACAGGGCGATGTGCGGCCCACTGCCTGCGTAAGGTAATCGCTTTAACAGCCAATTCAGGGGTAACGGAAATATCAAATTTTAAGCTTCCCGTCACTTCTAACTGCTTACGTCTTAACCCTAATTGAATAAAACGTTCACCATCTTCTTGATGCTGAGCTGCCACCATCGTGACATTTTGCAGCATACGCTTCACAAAGCTACCAAGCTTTTGATAACCCGCAGCAGAGCGTTCAGATAACCGAGCATTCGCGATAACTAATGGAATATTACGCTTATGCAATTGGTTGATCATATTTGGCCAGAGTTCTGTTTCCATAATAATCACCAGTTTAGGATCAACTTGATTAAGGAAACGGCTCATTGAGCCTGGTAAATCATAAGGGAGATAAACGTGACTAATATCGTCACCAAATGCCGACTGAACACGCTCTGACCCGGTTGGCGTCATTGTTGTCACAGTGATAGGGAGTGATGGATAGTGATGGCGAAGTGCACGCACTAACGGTACTGCCGCAAGGGTTTCCCCCACAGAAACTGAGTGTAATAAAATACCTTTAGGAACAACTTTGCCACCACAAAAACCATAGCGTTCCCCCCAGCGTTTGCGATACGCAGGGGCTTTACGGCTACGCAATAATAAGCGTATCCAAATCAATGGCTGGATGAGATAAAGAAGTACCTGATATACACGCAATAACATTCGATCTGATTCACTTACCAAAATTGGCGGTATCTTACCATAAACCATTACTGAAAGTGTGTAGAATCTGTGCCTAAAATGAGACTTAAAATAAATGGATGCTTACCAGTGATTGTTGCAAGAGAACGCAATTGCCGTTAATGTGGATTTCACCGTCACTTATTCCTATCGATATATTAGGATAGGCAATAATAAACAAAGAGATAGCAATATCATGACCCATAAAGCTATTTATCCGGGAACCTTTGACCCGATTACCTCTGGACACGTCGATATCGTCACCCGTGCTGCCGCGATGTTTGACCATGTTTTGCTCGCTATCGCAAATAGTCAACGCAAAAGCCCTATGTTTAATCTGGAAGAGCGTGTTGAGCTCGCGAAGCAAGTTACAGCTCACTTAGGGAATGTCGAAGTGGTTGGCTTTTCTGAGTTAATGGCGAATTTTGCACAGAAAAATAATGCGAATATTTTAATTCGTGGCGTACGTTCAGTGGCAGATTTTGAATATGAATGGCAACTGGCTAATATGAACCGCCATTTTGTTCCTGAGCTAGAAACAGTATTTTTACTTCCATCACAAAGCTTATCTTTCGTTTCATCCTCATTAATTAAGGATGTCGCGCTTCATGATGGAGATATTTCGTCGTTTTTACCGCCTATAGTTGCTGAGGCTATGTTGAAAAAACTCAACAAAATCTAGCAATTACTTCTGACATTGAGGGCAATAAAAGGTTGTCCTCTGTCCTTGTTTGATGCTCTCAATCTGGGTTCCGCATAAAGAGCAAGGCTCACCTTTTTTTCCATACACAAATAACTCTTGAGCAAAGTAACCCGGTTTTCCGTCTGACTGTAAAAAGTCTTTGAGAGTGGTTCCACCTTGCTCTATTGAACGTTGCAGCACTTTTTTAATCTGCGTAACCAGTTCGGTAATTTCATTGAGTGTCAGTGTGTTAGTCAGCTTTTCTGGGGAGATTCTTGATGCAAAAAGCGCTTCATTAGCGTAGATATTCCCTACCCCAACAACGATTTTGTTGTCCATCAACCAAGGTTTGACCGCAACCTTACGTTTAGCTGCTAAATCAAAGAGATATTTAGGATTGAATTCATCGGAGAGAGGCTCAGGACCTAAATGGGCGAGAACGGAGCTAGACGCTAAATCATCGCACCAAAGCCATGCACCAAAGCGTCGAGGGTCAGTGTAGCGCAGTACTTTACCGTCACCCAAGATAAGGTCTACATGGTCATGTTTCCCTTCGGTTATCTCTTCCGTTAGAATTCGCACACTGCCAGACATTCCTAAATGGACAATAATCCAACCTTTGCGCAGTTCAATCAGTAGGTATTTTGCCCGTCGTTGAACACTAATCACGGTTTCATCAGATAAACGCATGATTTGTTCACTTACCGGCCAACGTAACCGTTCATTACGCACAACGGCATAACTAATTGTATTGCCGACTAAATGTGGTTCAATACCTCGGCGACTGGTTTCAACTTCGGGAAGTTCTGGCATTATTTTTTCTCAATTTGGCAAAAAACTTGGTTAATAATCACATATTACCCCTATAACATGGATAACCATTGTTATACCATAAGCCCTATTAATCAAAGAGCACAGATTGATAAACTTACTAACAAGGGTGACCGAATAAATATTCTATTTGGCTATCTTGACGCCACTATATGAATGACGCTCATCCTCGTAACAGTTAATAATTACATATTGGCATTTTTCGATGAAAAACATTAAGTTATCTGTTATCGTTCCATGTTATAATAGCGAAAAATATATTGATGAATGTTTATCTTCAGTTATTTCATTTATGGATAATGAAGTCGAATTGGTCATCATCAATGATGGTTCAACAGATAGTAGCGAGCAGGTTATTTTTAATAAAATCAACCAATATACTCATCTAAATATACTGTATGTAAAAAGAGACAATGGGGGGCTATCAAAAGCAAGAAATCATGGGATATCCCTAAGTTCAGGAGAGTATATTGCCTTCTTAGATGCTGATGATTTTCTAAACAGTCAATTTTATCATGAAATAAGGCCAATAATATCTTCATCAGATTATGACCTCATTGAATTTGACACACTAAAATTTGAGGATTCACATCCAGATATAAAAAATAAAATAAAAACGAGTAGCTTTTCTGGCGCCGTGAAAATAACGACCTATCATGATTTGAAGCCTGTTTTTAATAATAAAAAGTGGTTTGCATGGTCAAGGGTATATCGAAGTACTCTATTTAAAGAGGTAGGTATTCATTATCCTGTCGGTATTTTGTATGAAGATATGGCAACTACTCCCTTTCTTTATTTAGAAAGTAAAAATATCTATAGCATCAATAAAACGTTAATTCATTATCGAGTAAATGAAACTAGTATCACGCAAACCTTTAGACGAAGTGATATTAACAGTCTTATTTATGTTATGGCTACCTTGTCATTTATTGCTCTTATTAAAGGCCCTCTAGTGGCAAAAATGTTGGCAAAATCACAATCTGAAGCATTTCACTTACTGAAAAAGTCAATATCCAAGAATACTGGAGAAAAGCTATCGAAATCTGAAGCCTTTCAAATAAAGCAATCTATAGCGTTATTTAAAAAATATTTATCCTATAAAGAACGGCTTCAAATTTATTTTCTAGAGATTTATTTTTCCTTATGGAAAAAGAACAAATCTTGACTTTCAATAAAACACAATCACTTGAAATAAACAACTTTAAAACAACAGGTAACTTTGTGAAAATAGCCCAAAAACTTCGCGAACAAGCTCCCTTTTTCTTACTTTTTGTAATGATAATTGGGATGTTTACTAACGATACACAAGGTATTCTAAATATTTCCGCTGCGCTGCTTTTTTTATTTGTTGTCTATACCGCCGCAACAAAAAAAACCAACATACTTAGTGGGCTGCGTCGACTCATTAGCGGTCGAAAATTTTTATTCCTTTTTTTAGCTTGGTGCTTATTTTGCGCAACCTTCTTTACATATTCCGGCTT
The DNA here is from genome assembly GCF_009706585.1 of Providencia sp. wls1916. Classification (NCBI taxonomy): domain Bacteria; kingdom Pseudomonadati; phylum Pseudomonadota; class Gammaproteobacteria; order Enterobacterales; family Morganellaceae; genus Providencia; species Providencia sp. wls1916. The sequence goes on along the minus strand of NZ_WLUL01000016.1, from coordinate 103,782 downwards.
TACTACTGATGCTCTCAAAGCGATATTTGATGATTGGCGTTATGTTATTGTTATAACTTTATTTTTGATTGTATTTCAAAGTGAACAGAGTAAATCCCAGAAAGTCATTACATATGCTCTAATTTCCACCTTAGTATTTATTCTTTTTATTACGCCTGTTTTAAAAATTATAAAAGGTAGCGATATGCCGATGTATCTTCAGCTTAGGTATGGGTTTGCTCATTACGCTACTCTCATTTTTCCATTTGTGTTAACTGGTTTTTTTATATCGAAGAACATTTCTTTCAAAATAATTTTATTTTTACTCTCGATTATAGGGTTTACTTTTGTTCTTTATACTGGCAGCCGTGGTGGAGCATTGGCTATCGCCGTTGAATCTGCACTGATATTGCTACTATTATCACCTAGTCTAAAGAAATTTTGTTATTACAGCCTGATTTGCTCACTACTGTTATCTGCCACACTTTATGCTTCTTATTCCTTCATCCCCCAAGTAAAGAATAAAGTTAACCAAACTATTAGTGCGAATAATATCACCTCAAGCAGAGATCAAATTATTGATGTACGTTATCCACTTATCATGAATAGTATAGAAAATAACTTACATGGAATTGGATATGGCGGAGTAGCTTATAATAATTACTTGAATGACCATAATGTAAAACCTATCAAAAGTGCATCAGGCTATTCAGAAAAGAAAAAAATGATGACTCACAATAATGATGAACCTTTCTTCCTGAATATTGCATACAGCATTGGTTATATTGGATTATTTCTATTCTGCGTAGCTTTTATTTTCAACATGAAAGATCTTTTACACAGTTTTAAACAAAAGAAAGACATCCTTAATGTCGGTATATTCGTTTCATCAATTGGCTACTTTTTGGTCTATTGCCTATTTGAATTTATCTTCTTAGATATCTTTATTTTGTACAACATACTCACCGCGATCTTGATAAATAACGTTTTAGTGAAAAAATGATACGAAAAAGGCCATCTACATTGATGGCCTTTTTAATACAATACCTAACTAATGGGACGCTTTTTTCATTAAGTATTGAATTGTCGTCATAATAAACTGAAGATATTTACCATTTTTTCTTAGATGAGATTTCTTACGAGATAACTGTTTATAGCCTTCTGGCTTTAATAAAGGTATATCTTTCCAAGGTGAATTCTTGCGGGCACGCTCTAAATAATCGTATTCTTCATAGAAATTTGCCCACTCATGGAAAGGCTTGGTTAGCCCCACAAAATGAATAAAAACCACACTATCAGGGATCTTAGTCAGATGCCCTTTACTCGTAATATACCAATCAAGAGAAAACATATAATTATAGTTTTCACTAATATTGACTAACTTATCGTTGAGTAAAACGTTTAATGCATCTTGGTCCGGATGTGAGAAATCATTTTTTTCAACTAACTCAATAACTTTATTTGGAATATCGCTCTCAGCCAGATACTTGAGAGACATATATAAAAAACCTGAATTAAAATACTTGCTCATATCGATCGATAAACGCTGTTTTTCACTACAGAATTTATCTTTCACTGCATAAACAAAGGTATTTTCACCAAATTGTAAAGTCTTTAACTCTGCCATATTACCTTTACAAATGATGTCAGCATCAAGATATAACAAGTTATCAATGGTATCCGAAAGATATGAAATAATGAGCAATCTAAAATAGATTGCATGGCTCCACGCTTTAGATGGAAGCGGCAGCTGCTTAAATTTTTCGTTATCAATAAAGTAAATAGTTAACTTATGTGGAGTATTTTCGACTAATCCACGGAATAGTTTTTCATCAGGCAAATTATCGACAAAAAGGTGAAAATGGAAATTTGTTTCTTGATTATTGAGAAGAACCGATGCAATTGACGTACCGACACCGTATAAAAACTTCTCATCAACACCATAGCCAATGTGAAAATAACTATCTTCACTGTTTTGATTATCGTTTATTTTTATCAATGATTTAATCATATCATTGTTTATCATGTCGTTACCTTTTACCTAATCAATCACAATGTTTGAATAACTGTCTATGATGCTAATATTGAGTATCTTTTATAAACGATATTTTAAACTTCTTTGGCGAATTTTTTCTGCTCTTTGCTCAGAGATTTGTATTAATCGTTGCTCTTTCTTCAAAATCTCACGCAGCGGCATTTCAAAATAAACCTTCATAAACCGGAAAATATCTCGTTGAGTTAAGCCGATTTCTAATGACGAAAAGTATAAACCAATTAAATCCTTATTTCGCCAACGGGTAGGAACTGACGACCGTAGCTGTGCGCGATGCAAATCGATAACTGAAATTTTTAAATTTTGCAGATTTTCTGTGAACGGTAGATGCAGTAAGAAATGGCAAATATAACAGTCGCGGTGATTAATGCCGATGCGATGCATCTTACGTACCATCTCGGCAACTCGCTGGATCAACATTTGCTTAGTTCTGAATTTAGGCGGTTGAGTTGCCCAATTAGCGCAGTAATCTTCTAAACTCACTGTTGGAGTGAGGTCTTCAGTAATAATAAATGAATGACGTCGAAGTGGGTTCCACCCTCTTTGCCCAAAAGCACGCCCGTTCATGGTATCAACGCCAGCTTCAGTCAATCGATGAATTGCATTCCATTCACGATCTGCACCTAAAACAGGTAAACGGAATGAAAATAAATTCTTCAAAACCTCTTTTAGCGTCGTGCCATAATGAATCTTAATAAAATAGCTTTTATCATCAAGCTGGAAACGCAATGTTCTGCGCGTTTCCAATGCACGAAAGACTTCGCCATCCAGTTTATCTGTTTCAACAAATGGGTCTTTATCTTTCCATAATTCGTTAAAAGGTGCTTTTAACTCAACCATTAGAGCATCCTAAAATAATATCGGCCGCTTTTTCCGGTAAACTATACAGATCTTCTGTATCCGCATAGTATTTAGCATTGTTTACCCACTGAGTTCGTTTTTGTGTATCTTGCAGACTATCGCATAGAGCCTGATTTAAAACTGTCTGTTCAAACGGCTCATTAACCACCACGCCACATTGTGCTTTGTCGATAAACGACGCATAACCACACACTTCAGTGACTATAATTGGCAATCCAGCAACAATCGCTTCAAGCAGGACAATCCCAGCCGCTTCTTGATAAGCCGGATGCATCAAAATATCCGCAGCAGCCATTAGCTCCGCAATGTCATTGCGTCCGCTAAAAAATGAAACTTGTTTAGTAATTCCCAACGTTTCCGCTAATCGTTGATATTTACCGGGTTTATCTTGCCCTACCACCATCAAAAGTGTGTTATTTCTGATGTTTTCAGGCAGTGCTGCCATCGCCTTAAGAGTTCTATCAACTCCCTTGCGTTTAAAATCAGACCCAACTTGAAGCAGTAAAAATGCAGACTCTGGAATTTGATTCTTTTCCCGATAAATACGCTTAGCATCCACAATCTGTTGGTCATATTTTCGATCAACGGCTATACCCGGAGGCAGCATGTGAAAACGGTCACTTTCCGTTCCATAGTGCTTTTCAAAATGGGTAATTTGATGAGGAGTGAGCATCATGAGCTGCGTTGCCTTTCCTTTTTGGAAGACCGCTTTTTCAAAAGCAACATAATGTTTATAGCGTGGAGTCAGCTTATAGAAAAAGCCTTTTTCTTCAGCCACTTTTTGCGCATAACAAACATCCGCAGCAAAATATACATCCAGCTCAGGCATTTTATTAAAGCCAACAATTCTATCTACAGGATGTTGCTTCAGATGTGCCATTACCCATTCACAATATTGGGCATTTCGTCCATGGTTAGTGCCTGAACTAGTAGGAACAATAATAATTTCAAACTGTTCTGGGCGTTCACCTTCCCATGACTGGGTATAAACACGAATCTGATGTCCACGAGCTTGGCAAGCCATCGCGATACGTAAAAAGTCGCGTTGTAGCCCTCCAAATGGAAAATATTTATACAGACAAAATGCCAACACCATCTTAGTACCTTCCCATCATTGAGCGCATATTCATCGGCAGCATTTGCTCTGTTGCTTCAATCACATCACTCGCAGGGATCACGGAGAGATATTTTTTATTGCGGTCTAGCTCATCTCTAGGTGGCATATTTTCATAGTCCCCCGCCCAGAATTTCACCACATTATCGCTCCATGGACGCCAGAAAATATGGTTAGTGGCACCAAATAAGCAAACGATGGGAGTTTTAACCGCGGCAGCAATATGCATCGGTGCAGAATCGACACCAATAAAAAGGGCAGCATGCGCAATTAATGCGCCTAATTCAGGGAAAGATGTTTTTCCTGCAAGCTCAGTCGTTGGCTTGGTTTGGCAATTCTCCGCAATTTCATTCACACACGCTAAGTCTTCTTTGCTTGGGCCCGATGTTAATACCACTTGATAGCCACGAGACTGCAACGCATCAATGACGGCTGAGAATTTTTCATTATCCCAACATTTAAAAATTTGTCGGGCAGTAGGCTGGATCACGACATAGCTACTGTGAACGCCAAGGTCTAACAGTCTTTGATCAATTTTTTTCCAATCATCTTCCGCATAAGACATGGTTAGGTCTGTTTTGAATTCTTGGATCCCTAACGGTTTTAATACAGAAAGATTATTTAAAACAACATGCTCTCCTTCAGGAGGAGTGAGATGCGTAAAGCTATTTCGCCAAAATTTCGAATCACGATGACCGAAATCGTGTGAAATCTTAGTTTCTGCGGGAATCGCGCGAACGAGTAACGAAACCATCCATTGGTCGGCAAGGTTAACCACTAAATCATACTGATTACGACGTAATTTAAACAGTAGACTTAAAAAGTTGCAGGCTTTACTCAAACCACCACTTTTCTTACCTTTCATGCCATATAGTGTATGGATCTCTTGGTTTTCCGACAAAATGGGAATGGTGTCCTGATAAAGCAAAACATCAATCTGAGCATCAGGATAATTTTGCTTCAATGAGCTGATAACAGGCGTCGTCAGTAGCATGTCACCATGAAACCGCATCTTGATTACAAGAATTTTTTTATACTGTTTTTTCACCAGGAGCTCTTAATCAGGTCTAGTAGATAAATTGATATGGATATTTGACAATAAAATGCGTTATTAATTCCATGAATACTGAACATGTTACTACGTTCAGATTAATGGTTATAGTTTTTAATCAATATCCCTATGGATAGCCACTTTATGGCTAATTTTTGACATAAAAAAACCCAGCCTAAGCTGGGTTCTTCGTACGCAGAAAGCAAAATTATTTGATTTTTGCTTCTTTGTAGATCACATGCTTACGAACAACTGGATCGAATTTTTTCAGTTCCAGTTTTTCTGGCATTGTGCGCTTGTTCTTCGTAGTGGTATAGAAGTGACCTGTACCTTCAGAAGAAACCAGCTTGATTTTCTCGCGAATACCTTTAGCCATTTTTTAGCTCCTTAGTACTTCTCACCGCGGGTACGCAGTTCAGCAAGAACAGCATCAATACCCTTTTTATCGATAACACGCATACCTTTAGCAGATACACGCAGTGTTACGAAACGTTTCTCAGACTCAACCCAGAAACGGTGAGAGTGCAGGTTTGGCAAAAAACGACGTTTGGTCGCGTTTAATGCGTGTGAACGGTTGTTACCGCTCATTGGACGCTTGCCGGTAACTTGGCAGACTCGTGACATGTCTATTCTCCAAAAATCTAATCAGCTCGAGCTTTTTTGTTCTGGGCTTGACTGCCTCGTCAGGCTTAGGAGCCCATCTCAGCAAACTTTTAAGTGATCAACAAAATATCTTTATCTTAGCAAAAAAATTTACTGAGATAGGCTCTTCTCGTCAAACCCGAGATCCTTAAAGGTGGCGTAGTATACGCTTTCAATCGTTTTCACTCAAGCCCAACACAGCAAAAGTTGTCATTTTTTAGTCAAAAAATAATTTTACAACCATCCGCGCTCGGCAAATGAGGTGCAAGATTTGTGTCCAACCACAAAATGATCAAGTAATTTAATCCCCATCATGTCACAAGCACTCTGAATTTTCTCAGTAACGTACTTATCTGCCATGCTTGGCTCAGGGTTTCCTGATGGGTGATTATGAGCAAGCACTATCGCTCTGGCATTCATTTTCATGGCAAACCGGATAATTTCTCTTGGATGCACTTCAACGCGATTGATAGTGCCTTTAAACATCTCTTCCTGGCAAATCACCTGATGCTGGTTATTCAAAAATAGCACCATGAAAACCTCTCGCTCCTGCCCTGAAAACAATTCAAGCAACCTCGATTTCAATGTATTGGGGTTATCCATGATGTCATCACAAAGCACTTGCGCAGAAAAACAACGCCTTGCGAGTTCGCTAGCGGCTTGCAACTGACTTAATTTACAAGCCCCCAAGCCTTTGCATTCAATCAGCTTTGCGTAGTCAGCTTGCACTAATAGATAGAGTGAACCAAACTCATGAAGTAAACGCTGAGCAAGTTGTAAAACGGGTTCACCTCGTGTTCCTGTACGTAAGAAAATAGCTAATAACTCTGCATCAGATAATGATGCAGCTCCATATGCCAACATTTTTTCTCGTGGTAAAAGCTCCATGTATTCGTGCATCGACTCATCCTCTTTCACGTCGTTGCCCTCTTTGTAGTCAACCAACATACACAGGGCAATCATATAAACTAGCCTTTGCGTAGCGCTTCGCAAAAATAGCATCGGGATACAAAATCGGCTCTCTCACCAAGCTCATTGATATGGTAAGATGCCCCCCATGTTGACCAAATCGGACAGAGACCATGACTCAACAAACTTCAGTTAACTCATTATTAGGTAAGCGAATTGTTCTTGGTATCAGTGGTGGAATAGCCGCTTATAAAATCCCTGAACTCACTCGCCGACTGCGTGATGAAGGGGCATCTGTACGTGTTGTCATGACACCTGCGGCAAAAGCGTTCATTACACCTCTTACTTTGCAAGCCGTTTCCGGTTATCCGGTCGCTGATGATTTGCTAGACCCTGCCGCTGAGGCCGCAATGGGTCACATTGAATTGGCAAAATGGGCTGATATAATTATTTTAGCGCCAGCTACTGCCGATTTAATCGCACGATTAAGCGCTGGCATGGCGAATGATTTACTTACGACCGTTTGTCTTGCATCTGCGGCGCCTATTGCCGTCGTGCCTGCGATGAATCAACAAATGTATCGCGCTGCAGCAACACAGGATAATTTAATCAGACTGCAACAACGCCAGTGTATGATTTGGGGTCCTGATGAAGGCAGCCAAGCATGTGGTGATGTGGGGCCAGGGCGTATGATTGACCCATTAGCTATCGTGAAATTGGCTGGTCAGCACTTTCAATCATGTTTAGGTCAGCAATCACGTTCAGACCTACAGGGGATTTCAATCATGGTTACGGCAGGTCCAACCCGTGAAGATTTGGATCCTGTACGCTTTATCAGTAATCATAGTTCTGGGAAAATGGGTTTTGCCATCGCGCAAGCTGCCAGTGAACGCGGAGCGAACGTCACTCTCGTCGCAGGTCCTGTTAATTTGGCAACACCGAATGGTGTAAACCGCATTAACGTGACGAGCGCCCTTGAGATGTATGAACAAGTACACCAGTCTATTACTGAGCAAGATATTTTTATCGGCTGTGCTGCGGTTGCAGATTACCGAGCTAAAACCGTCGCTGAGAATAAAATTAAGAAACAAGGGAATGAAGTTTCCATTACCCTTGTACAAAACCCTGACATTGTGGCAAGTGTAGGAAAACTGACGCAAAATCGCCCTTATGTAGTCGGTTTCGCGGCAGAGACCCAAAATGTCGAAGAATATGCACGACAAAAGCGCCAACAAAAGCAACTTGATTTAATTTGTGCGAATGACGTTTCCTTAGCGGATAATGGCTTTAATAGTGATAACAATGCACTACATCTATTTGATGCCCACGGTGATGTTCGATTACCACACAGTAGTAAAATTGAATTAAGCCACCATTTACTTGACGAGATACTCCAACGTTATGAAAAAGATCGATCTGAAAATTCTTGATGCACGTATTGGGAATGAGTTTCCACTGCCAACTTACGCAACCACTGGCTCTGCGGGTTTAGATTTACGTGCATGTATTGATGCACCTATCGATTTAGCACCGGGTCAAACTGAATTGATCCCAACGGGTCTAGCTATCCATATTGCAGACGAGCAACTTGCCGCAGTAATTCTGCCACGCTCAGGTTTAGGTCATAAGCATGGTGTAGTACTGGGTAACTTGGTTGGTTTAATCGACTCAGACTACCAAGGCCAACTGATGGTGTCAGTATGGAACCGTAGCGACAAAGCATTCACCGTTGAACCGGGTGAGCGTATGGCACAAATGGTCTTTGTTCCTGTTGTTCAGGCACAATTCAATATTGTGGATGACTTTGACGCGAGTGAACGCGGTGAAGGTGGTTTCGGTCATTCTGGCCGCCAATAATGGGCCGACAATAAGTCGAACCTATTCACGTTGAAATACCGAATATAGGCGCCCTACAAGCGTCTATATTTATGAATAAAAACAATCAGTAAGGTATTTTTGTACCTCGTGAATGGATTAGATTTGATTATAATCTCTACATATTTTAAACCTGTTTTATTCTGAGTGTGACTTTACTCAGAGCGAAATTTTGGATAGTTTGTCTTGCTGTTTTAGCAGGGGTCTTATCAGACATGGCAGAGAATACAATACAAAAACGTAACAGACGTGATGAGATTTTGCAGGCTCTTGCGTTAATGTTAGAAAGTAGCGATGGCAGCCAGCGTATTACAACGGCAAAACTCGCTGCAACAGTTGGTGTTTCAGAAGCTGCGCTATATCGTCATTTTCCAAGCAAAATGAAGATGTTCGACAGCTTAATTGAATTTATTGAAGATTCACTTGTTTCCCGCATCAACCTGATTTTAACGGACGAAAAAGATACACTTGTCCGAATTAAACTGGTTTTAGCGCTAATTTTAGGTTTCTCAGAGAAAAACCCTGGATTAACGCGTATAATGACGGGTCATGCGCTAATGTTCGAGCAAGATAGGCTGCAAGGGCGCATTAACCAATTATTCGAACGTATCGAATCACAGCTGCGACAAGTATTAAAAGAGAAAAAAATTCGTGATGGACAAGGCTTTATCCATGACGAATCACTATTAGCTTCTCAACTATTAGCCTTCTGTGAAGGTATGCTGTCCCGCTTCGTACGTTCTGAGTTTCGTTACCGTCCAACGGTAGAGTTCGAAGCTCGCTGGCCTTTAATTTTGGCTCAGTTACAATAACCGCTTATTTATACTACTCACCCCGCCCATTATTGGGCGAGGGCTTTTTTTCAATTAAATTCCATACTGCTCACGATACGCTTTCATCGCAGCAAGATGCTGTTGCATATCTTCTTTTTCCGCTAAATATGTAATTAAATCGCTCATTGTGATGATCGAATACACTTTACATCCATAGTCACGTTCCACTTCCTGCACCGCAGAAATTTCACCTTTCCCTTTTTCTTGGCGGTCTAAACACAGCAACACGCCACTCAACGTTGCTTTTTGCTGTTTGATGATTTCCATCGACTCACGAATTGCCGTACCTGCCGTAATCACATCATCGACAACCACAACACGTCCTTGCAGTGGGCTACCCACTAATGTACCGCCTTCCCCATGGTCTTTCGCTTCTTTACGATTAAAGCAGTATGGCATATCAATATTGTGATGTTCTGCCAATGCGACTGCGGTTGTGGTCGCAATCGGAATACCTTTATAGGCTGGACCAAAAATCACATCACACTCAATGGCACTTTCTTTTAACGCTTGTGCATAAAAACGACCGACAAGAGCCAAGTCACGCCCTGTATTAAACAGCCCCGCATTAAAGAAATAGGGACTCTTACGACCTGATTTCAGCGTAAACTCACCAAATTTCAGTACCTGTTTTTTCATGGCAAGTTCAATAAAATCGCGCTGATAGGCTTTCATTGGTCATTCTCCTCATTAATTAGTATTGGTCTTTTTTAATTGGAACTACTTTCGCGGTTTATTTGCTGCTGTATTCATAAACTGCGGGCATAAAAAAGGCGACTTTTCAGCCGCCTATTTAATAATAAATCTATTTCAGCGCTTCTCGCTGAGCTTCGAAAATGGTGTCTAGCCCCGTTTTCGCTAATGCTAGAAGAGCTAAAAGCTCTTCATGACTGAACGGTTCGCCTTCTGCGGTACCTTGTACCTCAATCATTCGGCCATCATCCATCATCACGACGTTCATATCCGTTTCTGCAGCAGAATCTTCAACATACTCCAGGTCACACAGCGCTTCTTGGTTAACGATACCAACAGACACCGCAGCAACCATGGATTTCAGAGGGCTTTTCGCTAATTTGCCTTGAGCAACCATGTTGTTCAGTGCATCAACCAATGCAACACACGCGCCTGAGATCGCTGCAGTACGTGTACCGCCATCCGCTTGGATAACATCGCAGTCCAACGTAATGGTATGCTCGCCAAGTTTTTTCAGGTCAACCGCCGCACGTAATGAACGTGCGATCAGTCGTTGAATTTCCATAGTACGACCGGTTTGTTTCCCTTTTGCCGCTTCACGTTGGTTACGGGAGTTTGTTGCGCGAGGTAACATACCATATTCTGCGGTTACCCAACCTTGACCCTGACCTTTTAAGAAACGAGGAACACCTTCTTCAACAGTCGCGTTACATAACACCTTAGTGTCGCCAAACTCAATAAGAACAGAGCCTTCCGCATGCTTTGTATAATTGCGCGTAATTTTTATTGGGCGCATCTGGTCTGCTAATCTACCTGCTGGGCGCATGGTGTTATCTCCGTTATCAACTCAAATTGGCACGTATTATACGTTGTTAATCGGATAATGCCTATCCTGTCATCCGTCATAGCGCTATAATCCTGTTATCTTAATGAATGATAGGAACGAATTATGATCCGTAGTATGACTGCTTTTGCCCGCCGTGATATCAAGGGTGAATGGGGGAATGCGGCTTGGGAGCTGCGTTCCGTAAACCAGCGTTATTTAGAAACCTATATCCGTTTACCCGAGCAATTTCGCAGCTTAGAGCCAGTTATCCGTGAACGCCTTCGTTCCCGTCTAACACGTGGTAAAGTCGAATGTAACCTACGTTTTGACTTAGATGGTGCTCACCGTGGTGAGTTACAGCTCAATGAAGATTTAGCTCGCCAGCTGATTAGCGCAGCGAACTGGGTAAAAAATTACAGCCATGAAGGTGAGATTAATCCGTTAGAAATCTTACGTTGGCCAGGAGTGATGTCCGCGGGTGAACAAGATTTAGACGCGATTAGTGAACAACTAATGGCAGGCTTAGATGAAACTATCGATGCCTTTATCCAAAGCCGTGAAGCAGAAGGTGCAGCGCTGCATAGCCTTATCGAGCAACGTCTGGATGGTGTTTTGGTTGAAGTTGCCAAAGTTCGCCAACATATGCCTGAAATCCTGCAATGGCAACGTGACCGCCTGCAAAGCAAATTAGACGAAGCTCAAATTCAAGTGGATAACAACCGCTTAGAGCAAGAGCTTATTTTGCTGGCTCAGCGTGTTGATGTCGCCGAAGAGTTAGACCGACTAGAAGCTCACGTCAAAGAGACGCGCAATATCCTGAAGAAAAAAGAAGCCAGCGGTCGTCGTCTTGATTTCATGATGCAAGAATTTAACCGTGAATCAAATACTCTTGCCTCTAAATCTATTAATAGTGAAGTGACTAACTCTGCTGTTGAACTCAAAGTGCTGATTGAGCAAATGCGCGAACAGATTCAGAACATCGAATAAAAATCACTTTTCAGAGTAACTTCAAGCCAGCTTATTCACTGAATTTGCTGGCTTTTTTATTAAATCAAACTCAACCTTAACCCGCTTTTGCCATTTCCAACGGTTTCTCACGCTGGTGCTTATAATGGAAAGAGAAGTAGAAGATCACGGCCAATATTACGGTGTAGGACGAGAACACCAGCCAGATTGACTGCCAATCCTTCACGCCATCCACACTAAAGTAGTCAACGACCAATCCGCTCAATATCGCCCCAAAATAGGCACCCACACCATTCACCATGGTCATAAACAATCCTTGAGCACTAGCACGCATACGGTGGTCTACTTCCTGCTCAATAAAAATAGAACCGGAAATATTAAAGAAATCGAACGCACAGCCATACACAATCATCGACATAATTAAGAACATCAAACCGATAGTCGATGGGTCACCGAAGGCAAAGAAACCGAATCGCAATGTCCATGCCAACATACTGAGCAGCATGACGGTTTTAATACCATAACGCTTTAAAAAGAATGGGATAGCGAGAATAAACGCCACTTCCGCCATTTGGGAAACTGACAGCAAAATCGACGGATACTGAACAATCAAACTGTCTTGATACAGCGGATTACGCGCAAAATCATGCAAGAACGGGCTACCAAACGTATTGGTAATTTGCAGAACCGCACCCAGTAGCATCGCAAACAGAAAAAATACCGCCATAATCGGCTTTTTGAACAAGACTAATGCATCTAACCCAAGCTTGCTCATCCAACTGGTGGTGATAGCCTGCTTATTTACCGCCATTTTTGGTAATGTCAGGGAATACATCGCGAGCAGCAACGAGCAACTTCCCGCCACATACAGCTGCATACTGCTCAACTCAAATTTCAGTAAGCTAATACTCCACATCGCTGCAATAAACCCTACGGTACCAAAGACACGAATTGGCGGGAAATTGGCAACAGAGTCTAGCTGATACTGACTTAGCGATGAGTAGCTAATGGTGTTCGACAAGGCGATAGTCGGCATAAACGCCATTGCATTGATTAGCATTGCCCAGAACATCACTGAAGGATCCGCCACCGTCGCAGCGTAAAACAACGAACCGGCACAAATAATATGGCAAAGCATATACAGACGGTTTGCAGGGATATATTTATCCGCAATGATGCCGATTAATCCGGGCATCAAAATAGCGGCAATCCCTTTCGAGCTGTACACCATACCGACTTCAGCCCCTGAAAAATCCAAGGTTTTCATCATGTAGGCACCCAATGTCACCAGCCAACTTCCCCAAACAAAATATTGCAGAAAAAGCATGACCTTTAAACGAGACTTAATATTCATACTAGGCTCCGTTTGGAGTGAATTTGGCGGGTAACATTCTCAGCTCGGCGATAACGCCCCAAAGGAAAACCGCTCCCGCACTGTCTTTCTATTAATTTGATAAAAAGCTTAACTTGATAAAAAGTTAGAAGCGCTCAATCACACCCGTCACTAATTTTAAGAAGGTTGCCTTCACTTTTTCTGCCGTTTCAATCACTTCATCATGGCTTAAAGGCTGTTCTAAAATGCCGCATGCCATGTTGGTCAGGCAGGAGATACCGACTGTTTTAATCTGAGAATGGTGAGCCACCAGCGCTTCAGGTACTGTCGACATACCCACAGCATCAGCCCCGAGAGTTCTGATCATACGAATTTCGGCTGGCGTTTCATAAGTTGGACCCGTCCACCATGCGTACACGCCTTGGCGCAGAGACACACCTTGCTCCTTCGCGACATCCAAAATCGTTTGGCGCAGCTCTTTGTTGTACACTTCGCTGACATCAAGGAAACGTACACCCAGCTCTGGATTATTTGGCCCCATTAATGGGTTATTCGCCGTTAGGTTAATATGATCAGTGATAACCATCAGATCGCCCGGGTTAAAGTCCGTATTCACCGCACCGCAGGCGTTGGTAATGATCAATTTTTCCACACCCAGCGCTTTCATTAAACGCACAGGGAACGTCACTTGATCCAGAGAAAAACCTTCGTAATAGTGGAAACGACCTTTCATCGCCACCACAGTTTTGCCTGCAATCGTCCCGATCACTAACTCGTTCGCGTGACCGACTGCCTCAGACTTCGCAAAATGGGGTACTTCGCTATAAGGAATATGCACCGCATTTTCTAACGTATCAGCAAATGGGCCTAATCCAGACCCTAAAATGATCCCAACAGTAGGCTTCATATCCGTACGAGATTGGATAAAACTTAAGCTTTCTAAGATATCTTTGGTGTTGTGCATAATGCGCTCCGCAATCAAATCAAATAAAGAAGATGATTAGGATAATAACGAAATTAGAAAATCTAACAGCGATCTTAATCTCATTTTGAGAAAATGTTGATAAACATGATATCTGTTAAAGTACTCGCCATGTGAATCTGTTAATCTTGAATGATTAGCTTTATAGCTGGATATTCCACTAGCGAAAATAGGAGGGGAACAATTGTTACACCGTTTATTGAACGAATTTCGCACATCCAAAAATTCCAAAACGCAAAAACTCAAAACGCTGTATCGACTGATCCTTAACCACGGACCAATCCGGGCGGAGGCGCTAACCTCCCTCGCGAATATGAAACCCGCGACCTGTGCTAGGCTCCTCGATGAACTGAGCAAATGCCAATTACTCTCCACTTCAGAACTTGGGGAATCAACAGGAGGACGCAAACCCATTTTGTACAGCGTCAATCCAGCTGATGGCTATTTAATTGGCATTGAGATGAGTGATATCTACTCTACGATTGTTCTGCAAAATCTGAAGTTAGACATTCTTGGCAAAGTCAAAATCAAGTATGAGCACCTCGAAACCGCCGAAAATATGCTCGACCATCTATTGGACAACGTCGATGACCTACTTGCTGAGCATCAGTTAGATACTCAAAAAATACTGGGTATCGGCATTGCCATCGACCATATTTTAGAACGCGATAAAGTGCCTTACTCTGACTACAGCGCACGAATTCAGGCGTTATATCAATACATTACCCAGCGTGTTCCCTGCTTTGTTCTGCTAGGAAGTGGCATCAGCTTCGCGGCCTTTGCGGAGTACCGTTTACGCTACGCCTCTGATAGCCAACGGTTCTTACTCACCACTTGCGACACCGACATTCGCAGCTCGACCATTATCAATAACCAATATGCCCCAACGCCGATAAGCACCGCTCAAGCTTTTGGACACACGACTATCGATATCAATGGTCAGCGTTGTGAGTGCGGCTCGTTTGGTTGTTTAAAACAGTACAGTTCATTGCACGCCATTAAGTCTCGCGTGATTCAGCATTTAAGACTTGGCAAACCCTCGGTCATTAACCAACTCGTCAAATCTGAAGATGAAATTAACTATCACACGATTTTTCAGGCGCTTGCCCAAAATGATGAGGTGTGTCTTAAAGCCTTAGAAGAAGCTGCTTATTACTACGGTATCGCGATTGCCAACGCGGTATTAATTACTCAAGCGGATGTGGTGGTTTGCGGCGGAACACTCACGCCAAAAAACCATTTCTTTGAGATGACCAAAAAATCCATTGAGCAAAAACTGTCGATTTTCCCGCATATCAAACCGCGTATTTACCCAGCTAATGATTCTTATGAAATCGTCGCTCAAGGTGCAGGTGGGATGGTGATGGAAAGCTATCTATCTGAATGACGACGGATACAAATAAAAAATGCCCCAACCTGTGGGGCATTTTCATTATAAATCACCGCTGACTATTTTAATCTTAGTCATTACCAAACAGATCGCGGGTATAGACTTTATCCGCCACATCATCCAGTTCAGGCACCATACGGTTTGCCAAGATAATATCGCTTTCCGCTTTAAATGCGTCTAAATCACGGATAACTTTCGAGCGGAAGAATTCATCGTCTTTCAGTACTGGCTCGTAAACCACCACTTCAATGCCTTTCGCTTTAATACGCTTCATCACACCCTGCACCGCAGAGGCACGGAAGTTATCGGAGCCCGCTTTCATCACTAAGCGATACACACCGACTTTACGTGGTGCTTTAGCGATAATCGCATCAGAGATAAAGTCTTTACGCGTGCGGTTAGATTCCACAATCGCGTTAATCAGGTTATTTGGCACATCGTCGTAGTTCGCCAGCAACTGCTTGGTGTCTTTCGGTAAGCAGTAGCCGCCATAACCGAATGATGGGTTATTGTAGTGGCTGCCGATACGTGGGTCTAAAGAGACGCCTTCAATGATTTGACGCGCATTTAAGCCACGGCTTTCTGCGTAAGTGTCTAATTCGTTGAAGTACGCCACACGCATCGCTAAGAAGGTGTTGGCGAATAATTTAACCGCTTCCGCTTCGGTACCGTCAGTAAACAGCACCGGCACATCTTTTTTAATCGCGCCTTCCAACAGCAAGTCAGCGAAAATTTGTGCGCGTTCAGAGCGCTCACCCACCACGATACGGGATGGGTATAGGTTATCCCACAGCGCACGACCTTCACGTAAGAATTCTGGGGAGAAAATCACGTTGGTGTAACCAAACTCTTCACGCAGACGCTCCGTAAAGCCCACAGGAATGGTGGACTTGACGATAATGGTCGCTTCCGGGTTCAGTTTGTTCACATCGTGAATAACGGATTCCACAGAATTAGTGTTGAAGTAGTTGGTTTTTGGGTCGTAGTCTGTCGGGGTCGCCACAATCACGTATTGCGCGCCCGTATAGGCTTCGACTTTATCTTCGGTTGCACGGAAATTGAGTTGTTTTTCCGTTAGAAACTGCTCGATTTCGGTATCGATAATCGGGGATTGCTTATTATTAAGCATCGCCACTTTTTCAGGAATGATATCGACCGCGACCACTTCGTGGTGTTGGGACAGTAACATGGCGTTAGACAGACCGACGTAGCCGGTACCTGCGATTGCTATTTTCAAACTTGCCTCTCAAATCCTTCTGCGGATATTTCAGGTGGTAAACTATATTGATGGTAAATCGTATTGATGACCGATATTAACGGTGATAATACGACTTGTACCAATCAACAAACGCCTGAACACCCTGTTCAATAGAAACTTGTGGGCGATAACCGGTGACGTTAAACAGGTCTTCGGTGTCTGCCCATGTCGTGTAAACATCTCCCGCTTGCATCGGTAAGAAGTTCTTAATGGCTTCTTTTCCTAACGCATTTTCCAATGCAGAAATAAAATCAATCAGCTTCACAGGCTGCCCATTACCAATATTATAAATCCGGTAAGGTGCACTGCTTTGCGCTGGCGAATCTGAGTGATTTTGCGGGTCTGCTTGCGGGATTATATCTGAAACACGGATAACACCTTCGACAATATCATCAATGAAAGTGAAATCACGGCTCAGATCGCCGTTATTATAAACATCGATAGGTTCACCCGCTAAGATAGCTTTGGTGAATTTAAACAGTGCCATATCAGGGCGTCCCCACGGACCATACACAGTGAAAAAGCGTAAGCCTGTCGTCGGGAGCTGATAAAGATGCGAATAAGAGTGCGCCATTAACTCATTGGCTTTTTTGGTCGCGGCATATAACGAAATAGGGTGATCGGTGGACATGTCGGTAGTGAATGGCATTTTATCGGTCACGCCATACACTGAACTCGAAGAGGCATACACCAAGTGTTTCACTTTCGCTTGGCGGCAACCTTCTAAAATCGCCAAATGCCCATTCAGGTTACTGTCAGCATAGGCAAATGGGTTTTGTAATGAGTAACGCACCCCTGCCTGTGCGGCAAGATGGATAACGCGGTCGAAATTCTCTTGAGTACACAACACCAGCACTTTTTCGCGGTCAGTGATATCAAGATGAATAAACCGGAACTGCGGATATTGTTCAAGTATATGCAGTCGAGACTGTTTCAATCCCTGATCATAATAGGCATTCATATTATCGATACCGATAACTTCATGCCCACTTTCTAGCAGTCTTTGACACAATCTAAAACCAATAAACCCGGCACTTCCCGTGACCAAATATTTCATATTCGTTATCTTCTTACGTTATTAAATGATGGTTTATCAACATTCTAGCACTAATTAGAGATAAACTACTTGGTCTCATCTTTATTGGCGACACCGAGCACATGATAAACATAGTGGCGATAACCATCGAGTAACTGCTTATCTTCACAGTCATTCAGTTTACCGTCGCATAAATGGCGCATCTTAATATTCGCTTCATAGAACGGCGAAACTTTCAAATTTGCGCGTTCCAATAACATTCCACCAAGGAATGAAATGTCCGTTAACTCACCTGTTTTAATTGCGGTACCCGCTTTGAGATTATCTCTTAGGGTAAACTGTGTCGCATAAGCAGGAGACGATAATGTGGACTTATATTTGTCCAAACTGATCCCCGGTTGATGGTCACCAAAATAGAGGAACATCAGTGGGCGCTGACGCTTTTCCATAAACGAAACGAAATCACGAATGGCCGCATCAGAATGGACGATTTTTTCCATATAATGGCTAAATTCGCCTGCGGAATCTTTATTATCTAGCTTATCTTTAATTCCATAGTCATCACTGTGACCTTCTTTATAAGGTCCGTGTTCATACATGGTTAATGCAAAAATAAAGACGGGCTTGTCCGTTTCTGTTGCCAAAATTTCTTTTACGTACTTCAGCATATCTTCCGTGCTGATCGTCCATAAATTATCTTGCAACTTGCCTGGATAACCTAACTCTTGAGGCTGAATGATACGGTCAACGCCCATCGTTTCATAAGCGTGACCAGAATGATAAGCCCCTTTATTAAACGGTGTCAGGACGACCGTATAATAACCGTTGGCTTTCATCTCTTTAAATAAGCTGTTATTTAAATGATCGACCACAAAATAGAACACACCGCTTTTTTGTGCTCCGAAATCATCGCTATTTAACCCCGTTAATGCAGAAAACTCAGATAACCATGTTCCACCACCGAAGGTTTGTACGCGCATCGGACTATGTGCAATCATATTGGCATCTTGCTGAAACATAAATAACTCTGGCAGTTTAGTCCCTGCAGGTAAATCATAAACTTTTGGATCAACCGTGGATTCTTGTAACAACAGCAGAATGTCAGGCTTTTCGGTTTGTTCATTCTTCGCCAAAGAAACATTCGCCGCTTTTTGTTCAAAATAGCTCGCATCACCCACAAAATGCGGTGATTTGTATTTCGCATTCTGTGCAGACATCACCAAGTTAGTCACTGTACCACGACCTTTCGGCAACATTTGTGACCATTTATCAAAGTAATGCGTACTTGCCCAATCCGCCCCAAAGTAACCAACGATAACCATGAGCACACTAACCACACGTGATATCTTGCGTTTACATGGTGTCGATAAGCGCCAACTGATCACACCGTTGATGATAAGCAGAATAAATAACGCAAGTACCGCCACGCCCGCCAACCAATAGTGACCTAATGTCCCTAAGTTGGAGGTATCCGTCATCAAATTAATATCAGTGAAGAAAAGTTGCTCTTTATAATAGTGAACTTTCAGCTGGTTAAAGATTTTGATGATAATAAACAGGGTACTCGTAATAATTGCAGAGAAAACCCAACGAGCAGTGACTGTAAATAAAACACCGAATATGACAGCGTAAACACAAATGGAAATCAGACCTGGATAGATAACGCCACTTTTTTCAAAGACTAAAAACAGCGAGCCAATAAAAATCAGCGCCAGATAAATACTCGCAATTAGTTTTTTATTCATTTGACTTCCACAATTCACAAAAAGGTATCAAGGTTAACAAAACTGCCAACATTATAATGGCGAAAACCCTACAATTTATTCAACAAAAATGCCTTTATCTCGTAAATAATGCCCATCTTCTTTACGACGAGTAAAGCCACTTTTATCAAAGAACTCAAGAATTTGAATCGCAAGTTTACGACCAATACCCAGTTCATTACGAAAATCAGCGGCAAAAATCACCTCGTGATCAGCACAATGACGTGAAATAATTTGGGCAAATTGGCGGATCTGTTCGCTGCTATAATACCTATCGCGCACAATCGCTACGATCATCCCCATTTGTGCAGCTTTTTTCAGTATACGGCGAATAGTATCTTCATCGTGACCTGTTTCTACGGCAATATCGCGTACCCAACGAGCTTCAGGATGCGAGAACAGCCCTTCCACTTGTTGCCAAATACCTTGCTGCTTGGCATCAAACACTAACCCATGCTGCGGCATATGCAACCAGCCACGAGTCTGCTTAATCACCCCCTCGGCAATCAAATCATTAATCAATTTGAATACCAAGGTTTCATCCATCGTAGGCAGCGCCATTCGTTTCAATCGCGCTTTACCGACACCTATCTGATCGCTATGAACTTCATTGAAATTTTCGAGGGATTGAGTCAACTTGTCCTTGGCAACCTGCGCTTTAAACGCAGAAAGTACGACATCGCCGACACGGACAATATCAACTTGTTCCAACAAGGAATCTAATGCCGACTGAGTTAACTGGCGCGACCAACCGTAACTGTTTAAGTCTAGCTCACCGCTGGGTAACTGTAGGTTAAGCTGCGCCAGCTCATCATCCGTTGCACATAAACGGGATAGCCAATCGAGAAACTCAGGTTGTCTCTTACCACGACGCGGAGACACTAAGCGGATCACTCGCGCACCAGCAAGGGTTTGCCGCGCACTAATATCGCGAATAATTAATCTGTCATTATCCACCAGCCACAGTGGCGTATCTAAAATCAGCTCTGCCAACATTGGTGTTTCGCCCGATTCTGTCAGCAAAGAGACTCGCCCTGTAATGTGACTTGCACCGTGGTATAAATGCACGGGTTGCCAATGTTTAAGTGGCGCATCACAAGTCAGTTCCACTATCACCCGAGAGGCGATAAAAGCAGGTTGCTCGGCCAGCAGCCAATCACCACGGGTTATCGACTCTTTATCGATATTCCCCGTTAAGTTAAGCGCGACGCGATCCCCTGCTTGAGCAAACTCAGCCACTTGGTTTTGGCGATGAATCCCACGAATACGGACTGGAGTATCCGCCCCCGTCACCCATAAGGATTCACCCACATTCACTTTACCCGCTAGCGCCGTTCCTGTGACTACAATCCCCGCCCCTTTCACATGGAAAATACGGTCGATGGCTAAACGAAAACGCTGTTGCAGGTTAGTAGAAGAATTATGTTGTTGGTGCAGTTGCTGTAAGTATTGACGCAGTGCATCAATGCCAAGCCCTGTACTTGCTGAAGTGATAAATAGTGGCGCATTCAACCAGCCTTGGCGACGCAGTTCCGCGTGAACCTGCTGAGTGACCTCTGCCACTCTCGACTCATCAACACGGTCGGCTTTGGTTAAAATCACCGAGACATCTTGGCAACCCGCAAGCCGTAAAATCGACAAATGCTCAAGGGTTTGCGCCATTATTCCATCGTCGCACGCCACCACCAGTAGGGCATGATTAACCCCACCGATCCCCGCCAACATGTTCGCGAGAAATTTTTCATGTCCGGGAACATCAATAAAACCGATTGAGCTACCGTCAGATTGCGGCCAATACGCATAGCCAAGGTCGATGGTCATTCCGCGTTTCTTCTCTTCTGGAAGATGCGCGGTGTTCACGCCTGTCAGCGCTTGAATTAACGATGTTTTACCATGGTCAACATGACCGGCTGTCGCAAAAATCATGACAATAACGCCTGCACTAACTCGTGTTCATCCTCAAGACAACGTAGGTCTAGCCACAATTTGCCCTCTTTTAAACGTCCGATCACAGGCTGAGGTAATTGACGCCAACGGTTGGCAAGACGCTCTAAATTACCGCCTTTTCCATCAAGAGGCGCGAATGTAATCGCATAGCTGGGTAATCGGTCAACAGGAAGAGAGCCGCTACCAATTTGTGATAAACAAGGCTCAGCCTCGACAAAGAAACGATCCCCATAATAAGCTTGCAGCTTCACGAGGATATTTTCGGCACTCTGCCTAATTTCTTCTTGGGAACGTGTTAACCAACGTAATGTCGGCAGTTCAGTGGTAAGTTTTTCAGGGGTTAAATAGAGTTTTAGCGTCGCTTCTAACGCAGCTAGCACCATTTTATCTACGCGAAGGGCACGTTTTAAGGGGTGTTTTTGAATGGCATCAATCCATTTTTTCTTACCGAGAATGATCCCCGCTTGAGGTCCTCCCAGAAGTTTGTCTCCAGAAATAGAGACTAAATCAATGCCTTGAGATAAATACGCTTGTGGCATCGGCTCCGCAGGTAATCCATATGCAGTCATATCAATCATTGACCCACTGCCTAAATCAATCGCCGTTGGTAATTGGTATTTTTGCCCTAAAACAGCTAGCTCTTCCCCTTCAACTTCCGCGGTAAAGCCTTCAATACTGTAGTTACTGGTATGCACCTTCATTAACAACCCAGTTTGGTCATTAATGGCATTTTCATAATCCCGTAAATGGGTTCGGTTCGTGGTACCCACTTCAACCAATTTACAGCCTGCCTGAGCCATCACATCGGGAACGCGGAATGCGCCCCCAATTTCCACCAGCTCACCGCGAGAGACAATCACCTCGCGCTGCGGAGCTACCGTGGCTAATAACAGTAAAACCGCCGCCGCATTGTTATTCACAATACAGGCATCTTCTGCCCCTGTTAGTTGGCACAGTAAGTCAGCAATAGCACGGTCACGATGCCCTCGCGTTGCACCATCAAGAGAATATTCTAAAGTGACTGGCGAGCTCATCACTTGCGAGACCGCATGGATGGCGGTGTTGGACATCACCGCACGTCCTAGATTGGTGTGCAACACAGTCCCAGTCAAATTAAAGACGTTTTTTAACGCACTGTATTGCAATTTATCATGGCGAACAGAAAGTTCTGCTAACCAATCACCGTGCCAATCCGGTAAGCATCCGTCTTGTGCGATAGATGCTCGCGCTTGTTCCTGCATTTCACGAAGACATTCCGTGACCCAATGCAGACCCGATTTCTCTACCAACACCTGCGCTTCATCGAATTGCAAAAGCTTATCGATGGCTGGTAGCTGGCGGTATAGCGCGACATTTGATTCATCCATAGTCACTCTTCTCTTTCTTACTGTGCAGCTAACAGATTATTTTTCGCCAGGGAATAAGAACGGGTTAATGCTGCTACGAGCAAAACCTTCTTCTTCCATACGTGCATCTAAAATGATCGAAGCTAAATCATCCGCTACCGCTTCCACTTTGGCTTCTTTCTCTTGGTATAAGACTTTCAGATAGCTACCACAGTCACCGCAACTTTCTGCTTTCACTGCCGCATTTTCATCATCCAGAGACCAGTAATTCAGGTCACGAGTTTGTTCGCAGTTACTGCATTTCACACGAACCATGTGCCACTCTGTTTCACACAGTGTGCAGTGCAAATAGCGTAAGCCTTGGCTAGTCCCAATTTGTACAATGCTAGAAACAGGCATGCTGTTGCACACTGGGCAGTAATGACGGTGATCTCCGTGTTCTGCGCGAGCTTTACCTGGAATATTGGCGGCCATTTGTGCCCAATAGACAGACAATGCCGCCCAAATGAACATAGATTTATCCGCAGGGACTTTTTCAAACTGTTCGTTTAACAGCGCAGTTGCCATCTCTTCGAGTTCAGCTTCTGATGCTTTTTCTAAGTTTTCCAAGGCAGTACGGACAGAATCTGGCACGATCGGCATCAATTCGGCGATGATTGAACGTAATAATTTGTGCCAGTGATCCGTGCGTGGGAATGTTTTTGCATCTAATGGTGCAGTATTCGTTGCCATTGAACGCGCTAAAACCGCTTCCATATCCATCTCTAATGGATTGTCATGTTGCGCATTATTTTGTGCCGTTGCCACTTCCGCAGAGAAGTTCAGATAATCTGCAAAAGGATGTTCACCAACGCCTAACTCTTTTAATCTTTCTGCACGACGTTGATAAAGGCTTTTTAAATTCGGGAATAAAACAGGCGGAATAAAGCCGATGCCTTTCTCTTTTAATCTCTCTTGACCTAATTCTTCTTTCGGGACGATACGAATACCCATTGCTCTCTCTCTTTTATATTTTTTATAACAACTTACTCCGAGAAATTGCCTATTCGCATTTCCCCGCAAGCCTCTAAGAAAATATTCGATTAACCAGCAAGTCTTGCCGTTTTACCCGTCAGGATAAAACAAAAGTCGCTGATAGGCTACTCTAGCCCTCCGAATATTCACCGTTGTTAACCCTGGTTTGTATGTGGAAATAACAAATTGGTATTAGGGCATTTTTATTTGATATAACTACTGTTATTTCCATGATGTTAATCCAATTGGCACATATAATAGTGTGCTCTCTATCCGCATCATAAAGGGCAACAATATGACGTCATTATTTCACTTCGAAGCGAAGTCTCACACACCCTTCTTTTTATTGCTTGCCTTTATTGGCGGATTTGTCGATGCCTGCTCATTTGTCATCTTTGAGGTATTTACTGGCCATCTGACGGGAAATAGCATTTTAAGTATGATTTACCTCGCCAAAATGAATATTGGCATGTTGCTACTCTCTGCAATTTCCATATTAGGATTTTTTGCAGGAACATTTTTGGGTTCTTGGATTCGGCTCAAGCATAGCGCAATCGTGTTATACCGCTTTGTTCTAGGTCTGGTATTTTTAATATTTAGTGGTGTTTTCACTATTTATTTTTTCATCCAGCCTTTGTATTCACCTGATTTAGCCATTTTGCTGATCAGCTTATCAATGGGAATTCAAAATGGTTATTTTAATAAGGCAGGAACAGTTGGGATCCACTCCACCTATGTCACCGGCATGACCACATCCTGCATTAATGCCTTTTTGAAAAATGTGCCCGGGGACAGTAGCAAAAAAGTTTTACTCTTGGCTGTACTCTCTTTTATTACGGGGGGATTAGCGGGCGGGGTTTTATCGGTGAATTACCAATATGTCGGGTTTTCTGCCGTATTAGTTCTCTTGGGATGTGCGCTAATTTACAGCTTCACAATCCGTGATTAGCACTATCTATTTTAGTGATAAAAAAAGCCCACAACCAATGTTGTGGGCTTGATTCATCGAGACAAAAACACTTAGTTTTTCTCTTGCTGCTCTTGTTGCTGTTTCTCTTTAGCAACTAGCTCGCGGTACCAACGTGGGTGGTGCTTTCTCGCCCAACCACGTGTTACCCAACCTTCAACCATCGCACGCACAGAGCCTTTGACCCAAATTGCCGCATACGCATGCACAACAATCATCAGGATCAAGCCAATGGCTGACAGCGAGTGAATAAGAATCGCTGCACGGTACACTGGGATTGGGAAATAGTCCGCGAAGAATGGTCGCCACATAATCACGCCAGTGACAACCAATGCCAGTAAGCAGATAGTGACCACCCAATACACCCCTTTCTGACCGAGGTTATATTGGCCTACGTCGCCAGCTTCTTCGTTTTTCAGTACCTTACCGATATTTTTCCCCCACTTGATATCTTCTTTATTAATGAAGTTATGGTGGAAATAACGGAAGAACATAAAGACGAACAGCAAGAACATCGCCGTACCCACAAATGGATGCAAAATTCGAGACAGTTGTGGCGTGCCTAAAATGTTCATAAACCAGTTCAGCGATGGGAAGAAAAAGCCCAGCCCGCTGATAGCCGTGAACAAGAAGCAAATCACAACCGCCCAGTGATTAATCCTTTCAATCGGTTTGTGGCGAATAATTTTGTCGTTATCATCTGGCATCATTTCTGATCCTCCCCTTCTTTTGATTTCGAAGTGTCAGACGACATTGCGTTATGCAAATCTTCTAGAGCCTCTTCTTCATCTTTCTTGGAGACGCGGTTTGGACCAATTCCCACATAGTGGAAAATTGCCGCCGCAAATGTTGCCGCAAAACCAACCGCAGCAATCGGCTTCCAGATACCTTTCCAGAAAGTAACTGTTGGGCTGATGGTCGGGTTTTCTGGTAATCCGTGATACAACTGCGGCTTATCTGCATGGTGCAATACATACATAACGTGCGTACCGCCCACACCTTGTGGATCGTATAAACCTGCGTTTGCATAACCACGAGTTTTCAGCTCTTCAACACGCTCGCCAGCCATGCCAATCATGTCTTCTTTGCTACCAAAATGGATAGCGCCAGTTGGACATGTTTTCACACAAGCAGGCTCTTGACCGACTTCAACACGGTCGACACACAGCGTACATTTGTATGCGCGGTTGTCTTCTTTGTTGATGCGTGGCACGTTGAACGGGCAACCCGCGATACAGTAACCACAACCGATACAGTGTTCAGATTGGAAATCCACGATACCGTTTTTATACTGGACGATTGCGCCTTCTGATGGGCATGCTTTCAGGCAGCCCGGATCAGCACAGTGCATACAGCCATCTTTACGGATCAGCCATTCAAATTTATCGTTCTCTTCCACTTCAGAGAAGCGCATTACTGTCCATGACTTAGCGGTTAAATCCGTTGGGTTGTCATACACCCCAACGTTTGTTCCGATTTTGTCGCGGATATCGTTCCATTCGGAACACGCAACCTGACACGCTTTACAGCCGATACAGGTTGTGACGTCAATCAGCTTTGCAACTTCTTCCTTATAGTCCCGCACCTGAGGTGCGGGCGTCAGGGAATTGGTGGCCGAGCGACGAATAATGTCCTGAGATTGCATTGACATAATTTATCTCCTTACACCTTTTCCACGTTGACAAGGAATGATTTAAATTCCGGCGTCTGAGTATTCGCATCACCCACATATGGCGTTAATGTGTTGGTGATAAAGCCCTTCACTGCAACACCTTCAAAGCCCCAGTGAA
Source organism: Providencia sp. wls1916 (assembly GCF_009706585.1). Classification (NCBI taxonomy): domain Bacteria; kingdom Pseudomonadati; phylum Pseudomonadota; class Gammaproteobacteria; order Enterobacterales; family Morganellaceae; genus Providencia; species Providencia sp. wls1916. The sequence continues at coordinate 77,154 of NZ_WLUL01000016.1, read as the reverse complement.
TTGGAATACCGATGGTATCGATGTCTTTTCCATCCACTTGCAGGGTTTTAATGCGTTTAGTGACCACGGCTTTCGCTTTGATGTAACCACGTTTAGAACTGACCTTAACCGTATCGCCTTGCTCGATGCCTTTTTCTTTCGCTAAACGTTCACCAATTTCAATGAACTGTTGAGGTTGGATAATGGCATTTAACAGCGCATGCTTCGTCCAATAGTGGAAGTGCTCAGTTAAGCGGTAAGTGGTACCCACGTATGGGAACTCAGTCGCTTTACCCATTTGCGCCCAGTCGTCTTTAAACACACGAGCAGCAGGGTTTGACACCACATTTGGATGCAGCGGGTTAGTATCCAGCGGCGTTTCGATTGGTTCGTAATGCTCTGGGAATGGACCTTCTGCCATCTTATCCAGTGCAAATAAACGACCCATACCTTCAGGCTGCATGATAAATGGACCGACACCGCTTCCTGGGGCTGCAGTGCTGTAGTCTGGAATATCCATACCTACCCACTTGCTACCATTCCACTCAAGGATTTGGCGCTTCGGATCCCATGGTTTACCCATTGGGTCAGCCGATGCACGGTTATAAATCACGCGGCGGTTCAGTGGCCATGCCCATGCCCAACCTAATGTGTTACCCAGACCCGTTGGGTCGGAGTTATCACGGTTAGCCATTTGGTTACCTTTCGGCGTCCAACTACCAGAGAAGATCCAGCAACCGCTAGCCGTCGTACCGTCATCACGTAATTGAGCAAACGAGCTAAGCAGTTCGCCTTTTTTCACAATCACGTTGCCGTCAGCATCTTTCAGGTCTTCTAATGCGTAACCGTTGCTTTCTTGAGCCACTTCTTCCGGCGTTGGATTATCGCGGTCGAGGTAATCCCAAGTCATGCTCAGAACCTGTTCAGGTGCTGCGCCGCCTTCAGTTTCATACATTTGACGCAGGCGATGGTAGATACCTGACAGGATTTCACCATCACTGATAGCTTCACCTGGGGCGTCCGCACCTTTCCAGTGCCACTGTAACCAACGTGCTGAGTTAACAATTGAACCGTTTTCTTCAGCGAAACAGCAAGATGGTAGACGGAACACGGTGGTTTGAATCTCTTCCGGTTTCACATCGTTCATTTCGCCGTGATTTTGCCAGAAGTTTGCAGTTTCTGTGTTCAGCGGGTCGATAGTAATTAAGAACTTCAGCTTAGAAAGCGATTTCGAGACTTTGTTCTTGTTCGGGAATGAGGCTAATGGGTTAAAGCCTTGGCAGATATAGCCGTTAACTTCGCCCTTATCCATCATTTCAAAATAACGTAGAACGTCGTAGCCTTGATCCCACTTAGGTAACAGGTCGAAGCCCCAGTTATTCTCTTTCTGCGCTTTATCGCCATAGAAAGTTTTCATTAAGCTGACGAAGAATTTAGGGTAGTTACCCCAATAGTTCACCTGACCAGCAACGGTCGCTTTTGGTGTATTCGCCGCTAAATAGCTTTCTAAGGTTGTTTGCTTTTCTGATGGTAATGTCAGGTAACCCGGTAAGCTCTGAGATAACAGACCTAAGTCAGTCAGACCTTGGATGTTGGAGTGTCCACGCAGTGCGTTCACACCACCACCTAACATACCCATGTTACCAAGCAGTAACTGGATCATCGCCATGGTACGAATGTTCTGCGCACCAACGGTATGTTGAGTCCAACCCAGCGCATATAAGAAGGACGCTGTTTTGTCTTTCGCGCTAGTTTCTGCAATGTATTCACAGACTTGCAAGAAGTCTTTGATTGGCGTACCACAGATGTTGTTAACCACTTCTGGGGTATAACGGCTCACGTGCTCTTTCAATAGGTTCAGAACACAACGTGGGTTTTTCAGAGTCGGATCGCGCAGCGCTAAGCCGTTCTCATCCATCTCGTAGTTCCACGTGGTTTTGTCATATTGACGTTTTTCTGCATCGTAACCGGTGAACAGACCGTCATCAAAACCGAAGTCTTCACGAATAACTAAGCTGGCGTTGGTGTACGCCTCAACGTATTCACGTTGAATTTTTTCGTTATCCAGCAAGTATTTGATAACACCTGACAGGAAGGCAATATCGGTACCTGAACGGATAGGCGTGTAAAAATCCGCCACAGCCGCAGTACGGGTAAAGCGTGGATCGATAACGATTAATTTTGCTTTATTGTGGATTTTCGCTTCCATCGCCCAGCGGAAACCGACTGGATGCGCTTCTGCCGCATTACCGCCCATAACGACGATCAGGTTTGCGTTTTTAATGTCAACCCAGTGGTTGGTCATCGCACCGCGACCAAATGTTGGAGCAAGACTTGCTACCGTTGGTCCGTGTCAGACACGCGCTTGGTTATCCACGGCAAGCATGCCGAGGGCGCGACTAAATTTTTGGGTTACAAAACCTGTTTCGTTACTTGCCGCTGATGCACACAGCATACCGGTGGTTAACCAACGGTTGACCGTTACACCATCTTTATTCTGTTTAATGAAGTTTGCATCACGGTCTTCTTTCATTAACTTGGCGATGCGATCAAACGCGTCGTTCCAAGTGATGCGTTTCCATTCATTAGTGCCTGGTTCGCGAACTTCTGGATACTTGAGTCGACTCTCACTGTGGATAAAGTCGATTAATCCTGCACCTTTAGGACAAAGTGCACCACGGTTTACCGGATGATCCGGGTCCCCTTCGATATGAAAAATGCTTTCTTTCGCATTCTTCGCGCCATCACCTAGGCTGTACATTAACAGCCCACAGCCGACAGAACAGTAGGTACAGGTATTTCGAGTCTCTTTTGCACGCAGTAGTTTATACTGGCGTGTAGAGGCTAATGCAGTTGCTGGAGCAAAACCCAGCGCTGCTGCCGTTGTACCTGCCATACCGCCAGCGCAGATCTTAAAGAACTGCCTTCTGCTGACTTGCATGGGGGATCTCCTCATATACATTGCTCATGTTTACCTAACTTCGTCACAAAATTTGAGGTAAACTGTTCTTATTCAACGTCTTCCTTACGTATTCAGGTTCATTGCCTGATCAATGGTGTAAATTCTTTTTACCCATATCGAATATTATGTATCATTAGTGATAGGAATTCATCTAATGTATGAAACAAATACTACAAATAACCCTAAATTATCTAAAATGATCGGCGTTCAATCCACAATCGTGCAACAAAAAAATAACCTCGGTTCACTGGTTAATGATTTCGTTGCAGAGGAAATCCCTGTCGCTCTCGTTTATAACGGGATATCTCATGTGGTAATGATGGCGACACCCAAAGATCTGGAAGATTTTGCTGTCGGATTTTCATTATCAGAAGGGATCATACAATCCCGTGATGAAATTCGCGGAATTGATATTGTGCAAGGTTGTCACCGAGGCATTGAAGTTCATATTGAGTTATCAAGCCGCCGTTTTATGGCGCTCAAAGAGCGTCGTCGTAATCTGACTGGGCGAACTGGCTGCGGTATTTGTGGTACAGAACAGCTCGATGAGATATTTAAGCCTATCACTCCGCTGCCATTCACTCAAACATTCTCATTATCTTATCTCGATAACGCCCTACAAGAATTGAAGACAGTTCAAGAAATTGGCGCATTAACTGGTTGTACTCATGCAGCTGCGTGGATCTCTCCTGAAGGTCGCTTAGTGGGCGGATGTGAAGATGTGGGTCGCCATGTCGCGCTAGACAAGCTACTGGGAATGAAAAGCCGTTCTGATTGGCAGCAAGGGGCTATTTTAGTGTCTAGTCGCGCAAGTTATGAGATGGTACAAAAAGCCGCAAGCTGCGGTGCGGAAATTTTATTTGCGGTTTCAGCCGCAACATCATTGGCGATTGAAGTCGCCGAAAAAGCCAATTTAACGCTGGTCGGTTTCTGCCGCCAAGGTAAAGCCACCGTGTTTACCCATCCGAGTAGGGTGATAGACTAACCAGTATTCACTCACCGCCTAAATGAATTTACATGCAATGTCTGTGGGCTAGAACCATTTTCCCGATGTCAGGAAAATGGTTTTTTATTTATCTTAATCACTTACCAATACAGAAACTCGAGAAAATACGCCCTAACAAATCATCGGAGGTAAACTCACCGGTGATTTCGCTCAGTTCTTGCTGAGCTAAGCGTAACTCTTCAGCCAGCAGCTCACCGGAGCGAGCGTTCACTAACTGGTCATAGCCTTGTGCAAGGTGGGTTGCGGCATTGTTCAATGCTTGTAAGTGGCGACGACGGGCAAGGAAACCACCTTCTGTGTTGCTATTGAAGCCCATGGTTTCTTTGAGGTGATCACGCAGCAAATCGATGCCTTTTTCTTCACGGGCAGATAAACGGATCAGTGGGTAACGGGCATCAGCAACAAATTCTACAGATTCCCCTGTTTTGTCTGCTTTATTACGAATAACCGTGACTGGCAATGTTTCTGGCAAACGAGCCATAAATTCAGGCCAAATCTCTTGTGGCTCCGTAGCATCTGTCGTGGTGCTATCTACCATAAATAGCACACGGTCGGCTTGTTCAATCTCTTTCCATGCTCGTTCAATACCGATACGTTCAACTTCATCGCTGGCTTCACGTAAACCAGCGGTATCAATGATATGCAGTGGCATACCATCAATATGAATGTGTTCACGTAGGACGTCACGGGTAGTCCCCGCAATATCCGTCACAATCGCCGCTTCGCGCCCCGCTAATGCATTCAATAAGCTAGATTTGCCCGCATTTGGACGACCTGCAATCACCACTTTCATACCTTCGCGCAGCAAACTCCCTTGACGAGCCTGTGAACGGACATCTTCTAAATCCGCCACCACTTCGTTTAGTTTAGCTTCAATTTTACCGTCAGATAGGAAATCAATTTCTTCATCCGGAAAATCAATCGCCGCTTCCACATAGATACGCAAGTGAGTAAGCGCTTCCACCAATTGATGGATATGAGAGGAAAAGGCACCCTGCAAAGAGTTCATCGCTGAACGCGCCGCTTGTTCTGAACTCGCATCAATCAGGTCGGCAATCGCTTCGGCTTGCGCTAAATCGAGTTTGTCATTTAAAAATGCACGCTCAGAAAATTCCCCCGGATTGGCAATACGGATATTGGCAATGGTCAGAATTCTTCTGAGTAATAAATCGAGAATAACAGGACCACCATGCCCTTGTAGTTCAAGAACATCTTCCCCAGTGAAAGAGTTAGGTCCCGGGAAATAAATAGCAATCCCTTGGTCAAGAACAGAGCCATCTGCATCACGAAATGGCAGATAATCGGCATAGCGCGGCTTCGGTAACTTTCCGAGTACTGTTTCAGCAACAAGGGCTGCTTGCGGGCCGGATACACGTAAAATTCCAACCCCACCACGACCGGGAGCGGTTGCCTGTGCGACGATAGTATCGTTGATTTGCATGATGTTTCTCTGTCTATGACTAAAAAAATTGAGGCGACCCTAAATGGATCGCCTCAATGTTACTATAGAATCTGGCTTTGTGAAGCCCTCTAAACTCGATTGGAATTTAGATTATTTCTTCGCTTTCTTATCACGGCTATGTAAGCCACGTTTTTCCAGACCACGGTAAATAACCTGCTGCTGGATAATGGTGACTAAGTTGCTCACGATATAGTACAGAACCAGACCTGATGGGAACCACAGGAAGAACACGGTAAATACGACTGGCATGTAAGTCATGATCTTCTGCTGCATTGGGTCAGTCACGGTAGTTGGTGACATCTTCTGAATAACAAACATCGTCACACCCATCAGCACTGGCAGGATGTAGTACGGGTCTTGTGCAGACAAGTCTTGGATCCAACCAAAGAACGGTGCATGACGCAGTTCAACAGAACCCATCAACATGTAGTACAACGCAAGGAAGATTGGCATTTGAATCAGCAGCGGTAAACAACCACCCAGTGGGTTTACTTTTTCTGATTTGTACAGCGCCATCATTTCTTGGCTCATACGTTGTTTGTCGTCACCAATACGCTCACGCATTGCAGCCAGTTTAGGTTGCAGTAAACGCATTTTCGCCATTGAGGTGTACTGCGCTTTAGTCAGCGGGTACATAATACCACGGACGATAAAAGTGATAACGATGATGGCAATACCCCAGTTACCAACGAAACCGTGAATGAATTTCAACAGTTTGAACAGTGGCTGAGAGATAAACCATAACCAACCGTAATCTACGGTTAAGTCTAAATGAGGAGCAACTTCCGCCATTTCTGACTGAATTTCAGGACCAATCCACAGTGTAGAAGAGTAGGTCGCAGCACCATTTGATGCGATGGTCAGAGGTTCACTCTTATAACCAACGATGGCTGATTTCTTATCGAGATCAATGGTGTAGAAAGTGCTTTGCTCAGAAGAAGCTGGGATCCACGCAGTTGCAAAGTATTGTTGCAGCATCGCGACCCAACCACCTTTGGTTGTCAGGCTTAAGTTTTTATCTTCGATGTCACTGAAACTATATTTTTTATAGTTATTTTCATCAGAAGAGTAAGCCGCACCGCGGTAGGTATGTAGAGCAAAGTTACTGCTGCCAGTGTCACGTTGTTCTGGTAAAGCGATGGTTTGCTTTAATTGTCCGAAGAACGCAAGTGTTAAAGGCTGTGCAGTTGGGTTTTGAATGTTGTATTCAACATCAACAGTGTATTTGCCACGCTTCAGAATGTACGTCTTCTGATAAACCACACCGTTATTATCGGTGAAGGACATCGGAATACGTAATTCGTCTTGACCATCTTTTAACTCAAAGCTTGCTGCATCTGAAGTATAAAGAGGGCGCTGACCATTGTTATTCGCTGGGTTGTCTGGACCATGAGGACCGATCAGACCACTTTGAGCCTGATAAACAAAACCTGGTGTGGTTTCCAATAAACGGAATGGGTTTGGTGAATTCAGGGTTGCTGGATAGGCTAACAGGTCAGCCTCATCGATATCACCACCACGAGTATTGATACGAATATCAAGTACGTCGGTTTTAACGGCAATAAGCTTACCTTGTTCACTACCTGTGACCGCTTGACCATCATTGCTTGCACTGCTCGGCATGTCCGTCTTTTGCTGAGAAACTTGAACAGCCTTGGTTTCCTGAGCAACTTTATCGCTCTCCCAAGCCTGCCAAACTAAGAACGACACGAACAACAAAGCGATGAGTAGAAGATTGCGTTGGGAATCCATCGTTATAATTCTCTATTATCATCAGTTTTTCTAGGTGGGACAGGATCATCTCCACCAGCGTGTAAAGGGTGGCATTTTAATACGCGTTTGGCAGTTAACCAACTACCTTTTAGCATACCAAACCTGCGCAATGCCTCAATTCCGTAATTAGAGCATGTGGGATTGAAACGACAACGAGGTCCTAACAACGGACTAATAGCCAGTTGGTAACCTCTGATCAGCATGATCAGGACTTTTGAGCCAAGCGACGGTGACGACGCCATAACTTATCCAATGATTCCGTAATCTGTTGATTGTCGAGATCGGCTACCCCTCTGCGAACCAGAACCACAAAGTCCATTGAAGGCAACTCATGTTGATGCAAACGAAAATATTCACGGGCTAATCGTTTGATACGATTACGCTCATGAGCACGTTTAACATTTTTTTTGGCGATGGTAAGACCGATGCGGGGATGCCCCAGCTCGTTAAGGCGACCAAGGATTGTTATCTCTGGGGAACTCGCCCTCTGCGGCTGCTTGAAGACATTGTCGAAATGCCTGGGAGTTAACAAACGTAACTCCCGGGTAAAAGCGAGCGTAACCACTATAGAGGGCTAGCTTTATTACTTAGATGAAACGGTCAGACGAGCGCGGCCTTTAGCACGACGGCGAGCCAGAACCTGACGACCATTTTTAGTGGCCATACGAGCACGGAAACCGTGTGAACGGTTGCGCTTCAGTACGGACGGTTGAAAAGTGCGTTTCATAACGATTTCTACCTAACTTTAAAATTTATTACTGATTCAGTAAACGCGTTGGCAACCAGTGGAAACTGATTTACACCTGTGCCTCTATCGCAACAATATAGAAAGAGGCAGGATTGTAATAAAACATAGGGGGTCACGTCAATAAAATGACGTAATCAAACCACTTTTTATTTAAACCTGGCTGACCGGTTTGCCGATATGTGCCGTGACAAGCTACGTATGGAACTCATTTATGCTACCTTTTAGGCAAGTCTAACAGTTTAACTTTCAATCAACTCAAGCGTTTATTGACGTTACCCATAAAACCATGCTGCCTAAATTCATCATAAAAAGTGACATTCGCAGTGTACACAGGGAGGAAGATTATACGGACTCCTCCCTAAAGCGCAAGGATCTTAGCGGGATCCGAAAATATTTTTTGATCTTGGGAGATTATTTCTATATATAGGCTAAAGTTATCCCCAGACATGTGGAAAATTTGTCGTTGCCCGCGATCACCCAGCAAAATTCTCCCCTATCAGAGCCGCCTTATCACATTTGCCTGTGGATAAAAAGCATAAAAACTGTGTAAAAGAATGGAGATCTTGAGTGAATTTTGCGGTATGATCGCAGGTCTATTTCTGATCGGAGGATCAGGAATATGCTGTGGATAGATATGGTGAGTAAAAGTTAGTCAAACACCTTCTCTGGCCCCCTATTCTCTTAGTGACCACGAAAAGTGACTAATGGAATAGTTGCCAGTAAAAAAATTCTTAACGAAATCCGTAATTCTTGTTTCATTGACCTTGTTAGGGGAGTCCAACGTGTCACTTTCGCTTTGGCAGCAATGTCTTGCCCGATTGCAGGATGAACTACCTGCCACAGAATTCAGTATGTGGATACGCCCTCTTCAAGCTGAATTAAACGATAATACACTGGCACTGTATGCCCCGAATCGTTTCGTCCTTGATTGGGTGAGAGATAAGTACATCAATAATATCAATGAATTATTGAATGACTTTTGCGGTTCTGATGCCCCTGCTCTACACTTTGAAGTAGGCAATAAACCGATGACCATCGCGCCGGTGAGCCCTCAAGTACGCACTAATAATGAAATGCCTGCATTCGCAGCACCATCTGCACCAGTAAAGCCAAGTTGGGACAACTCAGCTAAAGTTCAACCAGACGTGTCATACCGTTCAAATGTGAACCCAAAACACACGTTTGATAACTTCGTTGAAGGTAAATCAAACCAACTGGCTCGCGCGGCAGCGAGGCAAGTTGCTGAAAACCCTGGCGGCGCTTATAACCCACTGTTCCTTTATGGTGGAACAGGTTTAGGTAAAACGCACTTATTACACGCCGTGGGTAATAGCATAATGCAGCACAAGGCCAACGCTCGCGTGGTCTATATGCATTCTGAACGATTTGTACAAGATATGGTCAAAGCATTGCAGAATAACGCCATTGAAGAATTCAAGCGCTATTACCGTTCTGTCGATGCCTTGCTGATTGATGATATTCAATTTTTTGCTAACAAAGAGCGTTCACAAGAAGAGTTTTTCCATACATTCAACGCCCTGCTTGAAGGCAATCAACAAATTATTTTGACCTCCGACCGTTATCCTAAAGAGATTAACGGCGTAGAAGATAGATTAAAGTCCCGTTTCGGCTGGGGTTTAACCGTTGCGATTGAACCACCTGAGTTAGAAACCCGTGTGGCTATTTTGATGAAAAAAGCCGATGAAAACGAAATCCAACTGCCCGGTGAAGTGGCATTTTTCATCGCAAAACGCTTACGTTCTAATGTGCGTGAGTTAGAAGGTGCATTAAACCGCGTTATTGCTAACGCGAATTTTACCGGTCGCGCTATCACTATCGATTTTGTTCGAGAAGCATTACGTGACCTATTAGCACTGCAAGAAAAGCTGGTAACTATTGATAATATTCAGAAAACTGTTGCTGAGTACTATAAAATCAAAGTCGCTGATTTACTTTCTAAACGTCGTTCTCGTTCTGTCGCTCGTCCGCGTCAGATGGCAATGGCACTGGCGAAAGAGCTGACAAACCATAGTTTACCTGAAATCGGGGATGCTTTTGGCGGTCGTGACCACACTACAGTGTTGCACGCTTGTCGTAAAATTGAACAATTACGAGAAGAAAGCCATGACATCAAAGAAGATTTTTCAAATCTAATCAGAACATTATCATCTTAATTGCTATGAAATTTATTATAGAACGCGAGCAGTTATTAAAACCGTTACAACAGGTTAGTGGCCCTTTAGGTGGACGTCCAACGTTGCCTATTTTAGGAAACCTTTTACTTCAGGTAAAAGAAGGTGCCCTGCAACTGACGGGAACCGACCTAGAAATGGAGATGATGGCCAATGTTCCGCTCACTCGTGAGCATGAAATTGGTGCCACCACGGTGCCTGCGCGCAAGTTTTTTGATATTTGGCGTGGTTTACCGGAAGGTTCTGAAATCCAAGTCGAGCTTAATGATGACCGACTGCTTGTGCGTTCTGGACGCAGCCGTTTCTCATTATCCACTTTACCTGCTGCTGACTTCCCGAACTTAGATGACTGGCAAAGCGAAGTCGAATTCTCTCTGCCTCAATCCATACTGAAACGTTTAATTGAAGCGACCCAGTTTTCAATGGCGCACCAAGACGTTCGTTATTACCTGAACGGCATGCTGTTTGAAACAGAAGGGCAAATGCTGAGAACTGTCTCCACAGACGGTCACCGCCTTGCAGTTTGCTCAATGGATATTGGTCAAGAATTGCCATCCCATTCTGTGATAGTACCTCGCAAAGGTGTCATGGAACTGATGCGCCTACTCGATGGTGGCGATGCGTTATTGCAGCTACAAATTGGTAGCAACAATATTCGTGCTCATGTTGGCGACTTTATCTTTACCTCTAAACTCGTTGACGGTCGCTTCCCTGACTACCGCCGCGTTCTGCCAAAAAATCCAGATAAAACCTTAGAAGCTCGCTGTGATTTGCTCAAACAAGCTTTCTCACGCGCAGCGATTTTATCTAACGAAAAATTCCGTGGCGTACGCTTATTCTTCAGTGAAAACCAATTACGCATCACGGCGAATAACCCTGAGCAGGAAGAAGCGGAAGAGATTGTTGATGTGAATTACCAAGGTGGTGAGATGGAAATTGGCTTTAACGTCAGTTACATCCTCGACGTCTTGAACGCGCTGAAAAGCGAAAATGTCACCCTGTTTTTAACGGATGCCGTTTCTAGCGTACAAATTGAAGACTCAGCAAGCCGCTCTGCGGTCTATGTTGTTATGCCAATGCGTTTGTAATCAGTCCGTATGATCCTTTCGCGTTTATTGATCCGCGATTTTCGTAATATAGAAGACGCCGATCTCTCCCTTGCAACTGGGTTCAATTTTTTAATTGGACCTAATGGGAGTGGCAAAACCAGTGTACTGGAAGCAATTTATACACTTGGTCATGGACGAGCCTTTCGCAGCATTCAGGCGAATAGAGTTATCCGTCATGACCAAGAACAATTTATTTTACATGGTAAACTGGGACACTCAGACACCGAACGTAAAACATTGTCGCTGGGTTTGAGTAAAAACCGCGAAGGCGACAGCAAAGTCCGAATTGATGGCACCGACGGGCATAAAATTGCGGAACTCGCAAAGTTATTGCCAATGCAGCTCATTACCCCTGAAGGGTTTACCTTGCTGAATGGCGGTCCAAAATATCGACGTGCGTTTATCGATTGGGGATGCTTTCATAATGAAGCCCTCTTTTTTTCAACGTGGTCGGACTTAAAACGTTTGTTAAAGCAGCGGAATGCGGCTTTACGACAAGTGACTCGTTATGAGCAAATTCGCCATTGGGATCAGCAACTCGCCCCAATTTCCGAACAAATTAGCCAATGGCGCGGCGAGTATATTGCAGGTATCGCAGAAAATATTGAGCAAACCTGCAAACAATTTTTACCCGAATTTTCACTCTCAGTCTCTTTCCAGCGTGGTTGGGACAAAGAAATTGATTATTCAGAACAGTTAGAGCGGCAGTTTGAGCGCGATAGAGCGTTAACCTACACCGCATCGGGGCCACATAAAGCTGACCTGCGAATTCGAGCCAATGGCATTCCCGTTGAAGATATGCTCTCTCGCGGTCAACTGAAATTATTAATGTGTGCACTCAGGTTAGCGCAGGGTGAATATTTCACCCAACAGAGCGGGCAACAATGCCTGTATCTACTGGATGATTTTGCTTCAGAACTTGATTCTGGTCGCCGGCAATTATTAGCGGCTCGACTCAAAGCTACGCAAGCACAAGTGTTTGTAAGTGCTATTACACCGGCGCAAGTCAATGATATGATTGATGCCAACAGTAAGATGTTTAGTGTAGAGCAAGGCAAAATAGAAGTTCAACCTCAGGAATAGAAAGAGCAGGAAACGTTGATGTCGAATACATATGACTCCTCAAGTATCAAGGTATTAAAAGGACTGGATGCGGTGCGTAAGCGCCCGGGCATGTATATCGGTGATACCGACGATGGAACAGGTCTTCATCACATGGTCTTCGAGGTTGTGGATAACGCTATCGATGAAGCCTTAGCAGGTTTCTGTGACGATATCGTCATCACTATCCATGCCGATAACTCCGTCTCTGTCCAAGATGATGGACGTGGTATCCCTACGGGCATCCACGAAGAAGAAGGTGTCTCCGCTGCAGAAGTCATCATGACTGTTCTGCATGCTGGCGGTAAATTTGACGACAACTCCTATAAAGTTTCCGGTGGTCTGCACGGTGTAGGTGTTTCGGTTGTTAACGCCTTATCTGAAAAACTTGAATTAGTGATCCGCCGTGATGGTAAAGTCCACGAGCAAGTGTACAAGCACGGGGAGCCACAAGGTCCTCTGACTGTGGTTGGTGAAACTGACCAAACAGGGACTCGCGTACGTTTCTGGCCAAGCATGGATACCTTCAAAGGTGTCACCGAATTCGAATACGACATTCTGGCAAAACGCTTACGTGAACTTTCATTCCTAAACTCAGGAGTTTCCATCCGTTTAATTGATAAACGTGATGGCAAAGAAGACCATTTCCACTATGAAGGTGGGATCAAAGCATTCGTTGAGTACCTGAGCCGTAACAAAACCCCAATCCACCCATCCGTATTCTATTTCTCCACTGAGAAAGACGGCATCGGCGTGGAAGTTTCCATGCAATGGAACGATGGTTTCCAAGAGAATGTTTACTGCTTTACCAACAACATTCCTCAGCGCGACGGCGGTACCCACTTAGCGGGCTTCCGTGCTGCGATGACCCGTACCCTGAACAACTACATGGAAAAAGAAGGCTACCAGAAGAAAAGCAAAGTCAACGCAACAGGTGACGATGCTCGTGAAGGCTTAATTGCCGTTATTTCTGTGAAAGTGCCAGATCCAAAATTCTCTTCTCAGACCAAAGAAAAACTCGTTTCTTCAGAAGTAAAAACTGCTGTAGAAACCATGATGAATGAGAAGCTAGTTGAATATTTATTAGAAAATCCAAACGACGCTAAAATCGTTGTTGGAAAAATCATTGATGCTGCTCGTGCACGTGAAGCTGCACGTAAAGCGCGTGAAATGACCCGCCGTAAAGGGGCATTAGATTTAGCAGGCTTGCCGGGTAAACTGGCAGACTGCCAAGAACGTGACCCAGCATTATCTGAACTGTACTTGGTGGAAGGGGACTCTGCGGGCGGCTCTGCAAAACAAGGTCGTAACCGTAAGAACCAAGCAATTTTGCCACTGAAAGGTAAAATCCTAAACGTGGAAAAAGCGCGTTTCGATAAAATGCTCTCTTCCCAAGAAGTTGCAACACTGATCACCGCATTAGGCTGTGGTATTGGTCGTGATGAATATAACCCAGATAAACTGCGTTATCACAGCATCATTATCATGACGGATGCCGATGTCGATGGTTCGCACATTCGTACGTTACTGTTGACCTTCTTCTACCGTCAAATGCCAGAAATCGTTGAACGTGGTCACATCTTTATTGCTCAGCCGCCACTGTATAAAGTAAAACGCGGTAAACAAGAGCAATACATTAAAGACGACGAAGCGATGGACGACTATCTGATCTCTATCGCGCTGGATGGCGCTGAGCTGCACTTAAGCGCAGAAGCCCCAGCAATGAAAGGCGAACAACTGGAAAAACTGGTTGTTGAATACAATGCTGCACACCGTATTATCCGCCGTCTTGAGCACTTATATCCACAAGCGCTGCTGAACAGCTTAGTGTATCAATCCACACTGACTGAAGAAGCACTGAAAGATAGCGCGCAAGTTGAAGAGTGGGCAAAAACCTTAGTGGCACGTTTAGAAGAGAACGAGCAAGCGGGTAGCTCTTACAGCTATATCATTCATGAAAACCGCGAGCGTCAACTATTCGAACCAACTATTCGTATCCGTACCCATGGTGTTGATAGCGACTACAACCTCGATTTCGACTTCGTTCATGGTAGCGAATACCGCCGTATCACCGAATTAGGTGACATCATCGGTGGATTAATCGAAGAAGGCGCTTATATTCAACGTGGTGAACGTCGCCAGAATATCGACAACTTCGAGCAAGCATTAGATTGGTTAAGCCGTGAATCTCGTCGTGGTTTATCCGTACAGCGTTATAAAGGTCTTGGTGAAATGAACCCAGAACAACTTTGGGAAACCACCATGAACCCTGAAACTCGCCGCATGATGCGTGTAACGGTCAAAGATGCCATTGCAACTGACCAGCTGTTCACTACCCTGATGGGGGATGCGGTTGAACCTCGCCGTGCCTTTATCGAAGAGAACGCCTTAAAAGCCGCGAACATCGATATTTAATCGATTTTCCAGAGAAGTTATTAAATAACCCTATACTTCGGTATGGGGTTATTTTTTTATTTAATTTTAATCTTAAGCATCTATTTATTATTAATTCCAATTCAAATTTAATTAAATAAAATGACTAATTGAATTTCATTAATAGAATGAAGAATAAAAATAAAGTTTGTCTCATTTGATTTTTAATTTATAGAAAATAAAAATTACCGCATTAAGATGAAATAGATTTTACCCTTTCTAAAAATCTATAGGTCTATAATGAACAAAATAACTCCTGCTGTATCGCTCAGTTTATTTGCTCTATTTAATACCCAGATTACCTTTGCAAACTCAGATTATATCGATGCCAGTAAATTCATCATTGATCAGCGAAATCAGCGATTTGACGAACTAAAAAACCAAATCATCCCGCCGTACCCAGCCCCGCAGTCTCAAGCGGCGCAATGGGATAAAGACGTTAGCCAGCAAGCAACGCAATTAACAGGAAAGCGCAAAAAGAACGCTGAAAAAGATAAACAAAGCACACCAGAATATCTTTTTAACATTTACCTAGAATACGTATTTAATAAAAAAGGGTTTAATTATAATGATTTTAAACAAATTAAAGCCTATAACCGTTTAAATAATTTATTCCATTTAGCCACCTTTGCAGATGACCCAATTCAAAACCGAGCTCGCTCAATGGATTTTATTCTCAAAGACTATTATTTACGTGGTCGCCCAAATCAAGTTCTCGATGATAAAGGCGAATATCTCCTAAACTATGTCGATATTACAGGCTCTTCTTACCCAAGCGGACATACTTGGAATGGATTTAAACAAGCGGCTGTATTTGCCACAATTTTTCCAGAAAAAGGAGCTCAATTTTTTGATAGAGCCATCGGCTACGGGGAAAGCCGTGTGATTGTCGGCGCACATTTCCCAACCGATACCATTGCCTCGCGCGCCGCCAATTATTATCTTCTCGCCCATTTACTGAAAGAGGATAAAACCGCCAATGCACTGATTAGCCAAGCCAAAGAAGTACGCCAAGAACTGAACACTCAATGCACCATCAATGAAAAAAAATGCAAACCACCGATAGGCTCACTTCCCTCTTTTAATGAAAACCTAGGTTATTACGCTAAGCAAAGTGAGCAGCCATCTCAGGCACTTCGCGTTGATCAAGTCCCTGCTGACGCCGCGTATTTGCTACGCTCTCGCTTTGCCTATCTTAATAAATCTCAATGGCAGCAAATTATTGCAGGCACCGCCTATCCCACTAACTCTTTAGCGGGCTGGGAAGCTAAACAAAATCAACCCGAAAGCCACTGGGGGCTGATTAACTTACCGAAAGCCTATAAAGGGCCTACGCATTTCGCTGAAGATTGGGTCGTCAATCAACGGGTAACTCAAGACGACGTTGCAAACGTCGGCATTACCGATATTTGGAGTAATAACATCGATGGCAAAGGGCGGTTAATCAAACAAGGGGAAGGCTCATTAACCTTAGCTGGAATTAACCATTTTGCAGGGCTTGAAATACAGCAAGGCCGTGTGGTTTTAGTACAAGAAAACCACTTAACAGGCCCCGTCAATGTCAAGGGTGGAAAGCTTGAGGTCAAAGACATCCTACATGCGCCAGTCAACGTCACCAATGGCACATTACAGCTCACTCACAGCATTAAAAATACAGTGACATTAAACCAAGGAGCCCAATTTATAGCTTCTGGCTCGGTTGATGACTTAGTGGTTAATAGCGGTGCTATCTTAACCCCTGGAGATAATCTTAAAGACCCAACACGGCGTATGACGGTGAATAATACTGCTACCTTCCAACCCGGCAGTGCATTCCATGTGAGTCTTCAAACAACACACACACAGGAATTTGATGCCCTACATGCTGGCGGTACTGTGACTATTAACGGCGGTAAGGTCAAAGTGTTCTTCGCTGAAGAATCACCGCCATTCAATGAACGTATACCAAATGAAGATGAAATTCAGGGGCGATTTCGAACCGAATACAACATTATTCGCACCCCCAATATCCAAGGGAAATTTGATAGCATCGAACCTAACTACCTGTTTATTGGTACTACATTGAATTATGGTACTGATCCTCGCTCCCCCTCGATGAAACTGGTTACACTCAATGTCGGTCGTAGTGAGCTGGCTTTTGATTCATTTGCAAAAACGCCAAACCAAACCGCCATCGCTCACGTCCTTGAAGATCTTCCATTGAATAACACCCTGTATAAACGCTTAATTCTCAGCAAAACCACAGCAGGGGTTTACGACCTTCTTCACACTCTATCCCCACAAATTCATATCGATACCCTAGCTAGCCAATTGAATAACCATCGCCAATATCACGGTACGCTGCTGCAACAAACTCGCGTATCGGAAAACATCGTCAAAGAGCGTGGAGATAACCGTGGCAATGTGTGGGTAAATATTCCCTACCATTGGGACAGAACCCAAAGCGATGGAAATGCTTCCGGCTTTACAAACAGCAATTATGGCGTGTTCTTAGGGGCTGATAAGCATTTCTTCAATGATGACGTTATCTTTGGAATGAGCACCGGTTTTACCAAAAATTCCGTCTCTGGCGGAGTTGGTCATAGCCATAGTAACAACTATTATTTAGCCGCTTACGGTTCCCTGCAATTGGCACCAATCACCTTACGCGCAGGGCTTGGACACACATGGCACACCATCAAGACCGATAGAACAGTCACTTCATCCATTTATTCCGATCACAATACCGCCGACTACAAAGGCAAAACCAACCACCTGTTTATAGAAGCGGCTTATCCGTGGAAATCGGCATTCATCAACGCCGAACCGTTTGCAAACTTTGCCTTTACCAATGCCGAAAGCCATGGATTTAAAGAAAAAGGGGAAAAAGCCTCGCTGGTGACAGGTCGCCAATCCCTCGATGCCACGACCACAACGCTGGGAATACGTTTAGATAACCAATGGAAAGTGGGTAATACATCCTCAATCGATGTACACGGGGAATTCGGCTGGCGGCATCAATATGACAAGCGGGAGCGTGAAATGGCTTTCCGATTCGCCCACCGAGACCTGCTTGCACCACCGCTTAACTATCGGGGGATTAATGCGCCGAAAAATGGCATGGCTATCAAACTGGGTTCCAGCCTTCAGCTGACAGACAATTTCAAACTATCCATGGATTACAGCCAATTTACTGCTAAGGGGTATTTAGAAAATAATCTTGATGCCAAATTGTTAGTGTCGTTTTAATTCATCAATACCGCAAACATTAGCATAATAAAAAATGGCACCGGAGCGTTTAATCACTCTGGTGCCATACCTATTTCTGCCTGTTAAGAGAAGCGAACTACAGCAGAATTCTCAACATACGGCGCAAAGGCTCCGCAGCCCCCCACAGTAACTGATCGCCCACGGTAAAGGCTGAGAGGTACTCAGGACCCATATTCAACTTACGCAGACGCCCTACTGGCGTGCTCAGAGTACCCGTCACTGCCGCAGGAGTCAGTTCACGCATCGTGATTTCACGGTCATTCGGTACCACTTTCACCCACTCATTATGGGAAGCCAGTAATTGCTCCACTTCGTTCAGTGGCACATCTTTTTTCAGTTTCAGCGTGAACGCTTGGCTATGGCAGCGTAATGCACCCACACGAACACATAAGCCATCAACCGGAATAATATTGCTGCCTGTTGCCAGAATTTTGTTGGTTTCCGCCTGCCCTTTCCACTCTTCACGGCTTTGACCATTTTCTAACGCTTTATCAATCCACGGGATCAAACTGCCCGCTAGCGGAACACCGAACGCATCCGTAGGCATGGAACCACTGCGCGTAAAGTCTGTGACTTTTTTCTCGATTTCTAAGATAGCTGATGCCGGGTTTTGCAGCTCTTTCGCCACTTGTGCGTGTAAAGAACCCATTTGTGACAACAGCTCACGCATATTGCGTGCACCCGCACCGGATGCTGCTTGATACGTAGCCACGGAAGCCCACTCAACCAAGTCATTCGCAAACAGACCGCCCAACGACATCAGCATTAAACTCACCGTACAGTTACCGCCGACGAAGGTCTTAATGCCTTTATTTAAGCCGTCTTGGATATGCTGATGGTTCACTGGGTCTAAAATAATAATCGCATCGTCTTTCATACGCAGTGCAGACGCGGCATCAATCCAGTAACCTTTCCAGCCCGCTTCACGTAATTTTGGATACACTTCATTGGTATAATCGCCGCCTTGGCAGCTAATAATAATATCCAGTGCGCTCAGTGCATCGATATCAAATGCATCTTGCAACGTGCTGCGATGACCACCAAAAACAGGCGCCTCAGCCCCATGCTGGGAGGTGGTAAAAAAGACCGGGTGAATAACGTTAAAATCCCCTTCTTCTACCATTCTTTGCATCAATACGGAGCCGACCATTCCGCGCCAGCCAATAAACCCTACATTTTTCATTCTCTTCACCCTGTCTGTTTACATACATCACCCAAAAAATTTCTATCCTCGACTTTCACTTTGCCAATCGAAGCTGGAAATTTTTCGGAAAGATAAAATTCAGAAATCATCAATCAACCGTATTAAACGTGACAAAATATGAACCAGTGTGCAAGTGAATTTCATCACTAATAGCAAGAAGATTAGTAATGACGCTAATAATTAGTAAAAACTTATTGGTTGATAATTTCCATTTTGGAAAATACTATTTTCCAATTAATCCATACATTCCATCATTCAACCCCATTAAGATTAGCGAGTTAATCCTCACAAAGTAGCGTATCTCATGACCAAATATGTCCTTTTCAGTTTCTGGATCGTCCTTATCTATCCTTTGGGCGTTGACCTCCATTTAACCGGTATTCCTTATATTGCCGCCGATTTAAATGCCAATGAAAGCCAGCTCCATGTGGCATTTTCTATCTATTTAGCGGGTATGGCATCCACCATGTTAATTGCCGGATGGTGTGCCGATCATATTGGTCGAAAACCTGTCGTTTTAGTCGGTACGATGGTATTTGCCATCGCCTCTGTGATCGCCGGAAATGCCACCGCCATTGATACCTTCTTAGTATCGCGATTCTTTCAAGGGATTGGCGCAGGTTTCTGTTATGTCGTGACCTTCGCTATTTTGCGTGATGTACTGACACCGCAGCGCCGCACCAAAGTGCTCGCCGCAATGAATGGTGTGACCTGCATCGCGCCCGTGTTAGCGCCTGTCATTGGATTTGCCATTTTGCTGATTCACCATTGGTCGGTGATGTTCTACTTTATGGCGGGTTATGCGGTTATCAGTATGCTATTTTGCTTAATCTCAATTAAAGAAACTAAGCCTTCTTCAGCATCACCAGCTATGCAATCGAATGCCCAACCAGTCACAGAAGAAAAGCTATTTAGCACCTTCTTTGTCACGCGCTTGATTATTTCCTGCTTCGGCATGGGCGTGATCCTGACTTACGTGAACGTCGCCCCAATTATCTTGATGGAAAACCTCGGTTTCACAACCGGCCAATACTCTACCGCCATGACCTTACTGGCGATGGTGAGTATGGGAACCTCATTCTTGATGCCAAAACTGATTTCGACATTTAATAGCCATACCTTGCTCAACACAGCCCTAAGCCTGTTTCTAGTTAATGGCATCCTGCTCTTCATCTATCTGCTGGCTCTCCCACATTTGGCGCTGCTGTACATCGTCTTCGCCTTCTGCGGTATTGGTTTCTCAATGCAGTTTGGCATCATTATGAGCCAAGCACTGTCACCATTTGCCCAAAAAGCGGGTATTGCCAGTTCTGTATTGGCCATCTCACAATTAAGCTGCGCCTCAGCGTATATTTGGGTGATGGGTGTGATGGGCGTTCCATCAATCAGTATGTTGTTAATTATCTTGCTTGCGGCGGGAATGATTGGCATGGTGTTGCTAAGAGTGCCCACCACGCAAGTCAACCAACAGGTCGCTACATGTGAATAAGCAACTGCATCGATTAGACTTAAATTTACTGGTTATTCTGCAATATCTGGTGGAAGAGCGCAGTGTTAGTCTCGCAGCTAAACGCCTTGCAATCACCCCATCATCGGTCAGTAAGTCGTTGTCTAAACTGCGCCAATGGTTTGATGACCCTCTATTTATCCGCAGCCCACAAGGGCTGCTTCCTACCCCACTCATGCTACGCATTGAAAAATCACTGCCTGAGTTTTTAAATCTCTCACACTATATTGCTGAAATTCGTGATACCGAGAAACCACGAGGCATGAATTTCCGCTTAATGATGGAAGCACCGTTAAACTTAATCATGCTCCATGATTTATCCCTGAATATCCTCAATCAATATCCAGAATCCGAGGTCATTGTACGAGATTGGGATTATAACTCGTTGGCAGCACTGATTGCGGGGGATGCCGATATTGGGTTAGTCGGTCGTGAAAGTTTTCATTTATCTAGAGAGTCGATAAGCCAACTACCCGATATTCTAAATTTCGAAGTGTTATTCACCGATAAACCTCTGGCGTTTATCCGCAGTGACCACCCCATTTTGCAAGAAGAATGGACGTTGGCAAATTACTTGAAATATCCCCATATCAGCACTGAATTTGGCAACCGTATTCCGTGGGCGCTCGATGATTTACTGGAAACCATGGGGTTACATCGCCAAATCCATTTATCCTTTTCGACCTTTGAACAATCCCTCTTAATGGCTTCTCGCCCCGACCATAACCTTATTACAAGCTCCCCGGGCTATTGCCAACACTATGTTAATGATTTTAACCTTGATTTAGTCTGCCTTCCTCTTCCTGTTGATGACATTCTCTACCAGCAGCTCGAAATCCCTTTTTTGATGCTGTGGCACAAACGTAATTCCTATAACTCAAAAACCTTATGGTTAAGAGAGCAGATCAAAAACAGTACGCTTGAGTTTGTAACAATATAAAAAAACGCCATGGTAAGGAGTATGAATTGCCACGGCGAAAGCAAGGATGCGAAGAAACAGAGAATAACGGAATACTAACCTTGAACGGCTTTGAAACGAGGATTGGTTTTACAAATTACGTAGATACGACCACGACGACGCACAACTTGGCAATCAGGATGGCGCTGCTTAGCGGTTTTTAATGAGCTGAGGACTTTCACGGTAACTCCCAATAACTATTTAATGTAAATAAAATACAATGTAATGTTATAATATTACACTCATGGGATATGACAATAATCGAATTAAAATCATCCCGCAATCATTTTTTGGGAAACTTTTGTATACTTAAGCCATTACTGACTCTCTGTCATTATTTATCAAATAGATACATTTCTATTTAATGAAATAGACCAATTTGAGGAAGATGAAATGTATTACGGCTTTGACATGGGCGGCACCAAAATTGAATTAGCAGTGTTCGACCAAGCGCTCAATCAAGTGTGGCAAAAACGTGTTCCAACCCCCAAAGATGACTATCTCGCGTTGCTCAATGCTTTTCGTGATTTAACGGCTGAAGCCGATGCGCAGTTTAACTGCCAAGGTAAAATTGGCATTGGTGTTCCGGGGATCGTCAATCACGCAGAAGGCGTGGTATTTACGACCAATGTCCCAAGCGCACAATACAAACCTTTCATTCATGACCTAACCAAGCTGTTAAATCGCCCCGTTAGAGTTGAAAATGATGCCAACTGCTTTGCCTTATCAGAAGCGTGGGATCCTGAATTCAAGCGTTACCCTAGCGTGTTAGGTTTGATTCTGGGCACTGGTGTTGGTGGCGGTTTCGTCATCAACGGCAAGGTCTTATCAGGGAAAAATGGCATTGCTGGGGAAATCGGACACATGAACATGAGTGTTCGTGCTGCAAAATATCTCGGGGACACCGTACCTGAAATTGTCTGTGGTTGCGGTCAAACAGCCTGTTTTGAAACCTACCTTTCAGGCCCCGGTTTCGAACGTATTTATGCCGCATTTACCGGTGAGAAACGCTCTGCTATCGAGATTATTGAACGTTATCACAACGGTGACATCGCTGCGAAACAGCATGTTGAACGCTATATGATGGTGCTGGCGATGTTTATGGGGCAAGTTATTACTGTCTTTGACCCTGACTTAGTGGTGATTGGCGGCGGCTTGTCACAATTTGATGAAATTTATCGCCTATTACCGGAAATAGTACCTCAATATCTTTATGGTATTGCGAAAATGCCCGTTATCGAAAAAGCCCGTTATGGTGCCTCTGGTGGTGCCCGTGGTGCTGCATTTTTGAACCTGGTCGATTAATTTTCCGCACTCATTAATACCCGTACTTAATGTCCGCAAACTGCTCTTTCCGCACATTATTCCGCAATCGCATCTCTACTCTTTCGACTTATCGAGAGTAGAGATGACCAATACCTCAAAATCACCAAAATATAATTGAGAATAATTATCATCTTTGTTATTTTTAATTAAATTGGCTAATAATCAACAAGTTAAATCTTTTTTCTTTTTCAGATTAACAACAGAAAATTAACCATAAAAATCAGCGAGATAATCTAGAAACTAGACTTAGACTAGTCCTATGTTGTTAACGCGAAAAGAGCTTATGATTAACGTGGTTTTGCTCATTTTTAGATAAATTCGCGATAAAAACACAGTTAAAGGCCATACACGTAACAGACAGATACCCGCTAAAGTCACATTCAGCCACTTAACTAAAGAGAAAAATAAATGAATTTGTTTTTAGAAAATTGCTTGGCTTTCCCGACCATTATCTTTAGCGGTTTACTGATTATTGTCCTGTTTTACTGGCTTTGTGCCGCTTTTGGTCTGTTAGATATTGATTTATTTAATATCGATACCGAATTAGATGCTGACGGCCTCGATCTCACTGGCTTTGCCGGCTGGCTGACAAAACTTGGTTTAGCCGGAATTCCCGTCACCATTATCTTGACGCTATTCACCCTCTTCGGCTGGCTGATTAGTTACTTTGCTGCGCATTTATTCCTACGCTTTATTGATATGACCTTGCTGCGTTACGCCGTTGGAGTCACGTCGCTAGTGATCACCGCCTTTATTTCCCTGCACTTAACCGCCATTTGCCTAAAACCCATCCGTAGCCGACTGGTTAATATTAATAAACCCAAAACGGTTCATCAGCTAATGGGAAAATTGGCAACCGTGCGCTCAGGGACTGTCACAGAACAAAATGGGGAAGCCACCTTAGAAGATGGCGGTGCGGGGCTGATTTTGCAGGTTAGAGCACCTAGCGCCGAAAATATTAAACGCGGGGATCGCGTCGTTATCATCAGTTATGACCCTCAATCCCACAGTTACCAAATTGTCACCGAGAACGAATTCAGGCAGTAAACACAAAAAATAAACTACCTACTTTGCTAATTAATAAAGAATGACGACATCGTCAGAACCCATGGAGAAGAAATATGGATTTGGCTGAATACATGCCTTTTTTAACGGTTGTTGGGGGAGTGATCATCATCATTCTTGGGTTCTTTGGTTTATTTAAAGCCTTCTACATCAAAGTCCCTCAAGGTACCGCTCTGATTGTCAACGACATGTCGTCACAACCAAAAGTGCATTTCACGGGTGCGTTAGTGTATCCCGTTATCTACAAGAAAGAGTTTATGCGCATTTCGCTGCTGACGCTGGAAGTGGATCGCCGTGGTAAAGACGGCTTAATTTGCCAAGATAATTTACGTGCAGATATCACTGTTGCCTTCTATCTGCGTGTTAATGAAACCACTGAAGACGTATTAAAAGTAGCAAAAGCCATCGGTGTTGAGCGCGCCTCTGACCATCAAGCCGTCAGCGCCCTATTCAGCGCTAAATTCTCTGAAGCCCTGAAAACGGTTGGTAAGCAATTAGAATTAGCCAAACTGTTTGAAGACCGTCAAAGCTTCCGTGACCGTATTGTTGATGTGATTGGTAAAGACCTTAATGGTTACGCGCTAGAAGACGTAGCAATCGACTATTTAGAACAAACGCCGAAATCTGCCCTCGATCCGAATAATATTTTCGACTCCGAAGGTATTCGCAAAATCACTGAAATTACCGCTATCCACAATATCGAAACTAACCAAAAAGAGCGCGACCAAGAGTTAGCTATCAAAAAGAAAAACGTGGAAACCCGCGAAGCGAGCTTAGCATTAGAGCGCCAACAAGCCGACGCTGAAGCCCGTCAAAAACGTGAAATTGATAATATCCGTGCACGAGAACAAGCTGAAACCCTACGCGTTCAAGAAGAAGAGCGCCTCAAGTCAGAGCAAGCGCGTATTCAAACTCAGCAAGAAATTGAAATTCGTGAAGAAAACCGCATGCGTGAAGTGGAAGTGGCTCAACAGAACCGCACCCGCGCCGTGGCTATCGAAGAAGAGCGTGTCAACCGTGCTCGCGAGCTAGAAATTGTCGCCCGTGAACGTGAAGTTGAGCTGCAACGTATTGAAAAAGAAAAAGCGCTAGAAGAAGAACGTAAAAACATCTCTAACGTGATCCGCGAACGTGTTGCCGTCGAAAAAACCGTCGCGCAGGAAGAGGAACGTATCAAGGAAGTCCGCGAAATTTCAGAAGCTGAGCGTATGAAGCAAGTCACCGTGATCAACGCCCAAGCGGAAGCTGAAGAAGCCTTAGTCCGCCAGGTGAAAAAAGCCGAAGCCGATGAAGCAAGTGCCAAGCACCGTGCAGAAGAAATCAGCACTATGGCACAAGCAGAACTGGAAGCTTCCGCCAAACAAGCTGAAGCCAAAAAACGCTTAGCGGAAGGGATTGAAGCAGAACATGCAGCATTAGGCTTAGCAGAAGCCCGTGTTCGCCAAGCCACTGCCGAAGCTGAAGAGAAAGAAGGTCTGGTTCAAGCCAATATCACCGCGGAAAAACTGTTAGCCGAAGCTCGTGGTCTGAAAGAAAAAGGCTTAACCGAAGCGCAAGTGATGGAAGCTAAAGCGAACGCCGAACGCCAGCAAGGTTTTGCCGAAGCGAAAATTCTGGAAGAAAAATTGGCAGCGCAGGCTCGTGGTGAAGAACAACAAGCCAACGCGAAAGAAAAACTGGGCTTGGCAGATGCAAAAGTCTTGGAAGAAAAACTGGCAGCCCAAGCTCGCGGTGAAGGTCAATTAGGGGCAGCGCAAGCCGAAGTGATTCGCCAGCGTCTGAAAGCGGAAGCTGACGGTCTGACTGATAAATTCCAATCTATGGATCACCTCAGTGATACGGCTCGTTCACATGAAGAGTTCCGTATGCGCCTTGAGAAAGAGTTCGAGCAATCCATGGCATCCATTGAAGCGAATAAAGAAATTGCTCGCGAGCAAGCGGATGTCCTGGCTGCGGCACTGAGCAAAACCAACATCGAAATTGTGGGCGGTGATGGCGACTTCTTTAACACCTTCTCCAAAGCGCTGAGCTTGGGTAAAGCCGTTGATGGGTTTATGGATAAAAGTAGCTTTGCCAAAGATAACCTTGAAAAGTTAGTCAATCGAGTCACAGAAGAGAAGAAAATTGATATCGCGTCCTTACTGCAACACCCTGAAGTCAAAGATTTAATCAATGGTTTTATGGCTGCAAAAAGCGCACCACAAACAGCGAAAAACATCGTGAACAAACCTGTGTCTTACGATGATAACCAAAGCTAATTTATCAATATTCAGGCTTTTCAAGTAAGTTTTATACCTCATCCCGCCAAGTTGCAGCACATAGGCAACTTGGCGGTTTATGAGCGTATCTTTTTTTAAGACCAAGGAAATTCGTTAAACATGTCAGAAACCCAAGATGTGAATCGCGAACAGGAAATTCTCGACAGTGCCGTCGCGGAAGGTGGTGCGTACGAAATATTACGCAAGCGCTTAACCGAACAAGGGCAGCAACTTCACCAAAAAGCAGCTCAACTCAACGACAGCCGGTTGACTGAATTTGGTCAAAGCCAGATGGACATTATCGGGCGTATCCGTATTCGTACCGAAAATAACTGCCAAGCAAGGGACATTGTCCGTGTCGGTGACTGGCTGCTATTTGGCTATAACGTTTTTCTGGGTCTGAAAAAAGAAACTCACATTGAAGATGTTTTTTCCTTATATCAACTCACTGA
The DNA here is from genome assembly GCF_009706585.1 of Providencia sp. wls1916. NCBI lineage: Bacteria > Pseudomonadati > Pseudomonadota > Gammaproteobacteria > Enterobacterales > Morganellaceae > Providencia > Providencia sp. wls1916. The sequence continues at coordinate 50,370 of NZ_WLUL01000016.1, read as the reverse complement.
AAATGAAGGTGATTTTGATGTAATCTCTGTCCCTTACGAAGAGACATTCCTCAATGATACGCGCTTTGTTCAGGATTTTACTGAGCTATATACCTATTACAAAAACACGCAATTACTGCAATTGGTCGAGCGTGATGGCAAGCTGTTAGCCAGCTTCCAAATTGGTGATCGGTTAACCGACGTGCGTGTTTTCCGCTGGTCAATTTCCAGCGATAAATCCCGCATCGAATACATCGATAACCGGGGTGAACGTGATATCGCCCTACCCCCCACCAATGATTTCGAATGGGTACGTACTACGCGGGAAAATACCGTTAATGGACGCTATCCTCACATTAATATTCTCGATACCGTCTTTGTGGAAACCATCGGCGGCGACCTAACCATCAAATGTGAAAATAATACCGAAGATGGGTTGGGCATATACCGCGAAGCGGTACTCGATAAAAACCAATCCCTCGATGACGCCCAAATTGAATATGCTCAGACTGGCAGCCTAATTTTACTCAAAATCTTGCCATACCGCGAAGAGAGCTGGCGCTATCTGGTTTACAACATTCTGAATCAAACCGTTCACCGTATTGATGCCATCGGGCAAGCGTGCGTGCAGTTGCCGGAAGATCACGGAATTATCTTCCCAGGGGGTTACTACCTGCAAAACGGGGAGTACAAAACCTTCGAGCAACCAATGGATGGCATGCGTTTTCGTCGTCTGCGCCGCTCACCCAACGGGGAAGATGTGCTGTATGTGTTTTATTCCCCGAACCAAGGTCGTATCGCCCTTTTCAATTACAATTTAATTGAACGTAAACTTGCCGTACCATTAATCGGTCATGGTTATGCCATGCTCGAAGATGGCAAAATGGTGCTGTTCGAAGGGGAAGGTGACGAAGCCACTCGCGTTCACCCTATGCAGGTGTGGCAAACCCCATTCTATTCTGACGAATTTGCCGATAAGCAGCCGCCACGGGGTGGGTTTCTTGGGCGTATCGGTAATGCCGATTTAGTCCGCGGGATCTCCGAAATTCTCCATGTCGCCAAAGAGATTGAAGGCAACCAAGTTTCCGTTTCCCGCTATGAACAGCTCAGCCAGCAACCTAAAAACTTGCTGGATATTTTCTATTGGTTTAATGACGACCAATGCTTAGGTATTGGCAAACTCTTAAAAGAGATCGCCCAAACCAGTGAGTTGGTACTCGACGAATACGAGAAAGTCGAAAGCATCCGCCAGCAATCCGTCAAATCAATGAATGAAGCGGTCACTCGCCAACGCTCCTTACTGTCCCTCACATTGCCTGAAGGATGGACAGATATTCAACAATTTGTAGATGGGCTAAACGCCTTAAATGCCCAACAAGGGCATCTGATTTCATTGCGAGAATTCCGCTATATGGATCTCACAAAACTCAGTGAGATGGAAAATGAAATCACCGAAGCACAGCAACGCGTTTCCCAAGGCACTGCGCAATTTCTTGCCAGCGACAAAGCTCTGCAACCGTTTAAAACTCAGCTCGCGACCTTTGAAGAGTTAATTGAAAAAGCACAAACCAGCGCGCAGTTAGATGTCCCAATGAATGACATGGAAAAAATGTCAGCGGATTTGGACATGCTCTCTAATTTAATGGCTTCATTGAGTTTTGATGATGTCACCTTACAGACACATATCATCGATGCCATTTCGCACATTTATGCCCAGTTAAACCAGTCCCGCGCCCGTTTGCAGCAAAAACGTAAATCTCAAACTAGCATTGAGAGCGTGGCGCAATTTGGGGCGCAGTTCCGCCTATTTAGCCAAGGTATCACCAACGCATTATCCCTCGCGACTGACCCAGAACGTTGTGATGATCAGTTATCCCGATTACTGGTTCAGTTAGAAGAGCTAGAAAGTCAGTTTAGCCATCACGATGAATTTCTTGATGATATTCTGGCAAAACGCGAAGAATTACTGGAAACGTTTGAATCCCATAAACAAATCCTGATTGATGACCGCCAGCGCCGTTCGCAGAATTTATTAACGGCCGCCGACCGCTTATTAGAAAGCCTTCAACGCCGTACTGTACGCTTGCAAAACCAAGATGAACTGAATGCGTTTTTTGCTACCGACCCGCTCGCACAAAAAACCCGTGAAATCATCGAGAAACTACGAGAAATCAACGATAACGTCAAAGCTGACGATATCGATGCCAGACTCAAAGCCTCTCGTGACCAAGCCATTCGCATTTTGCGGGATAAAACCGATATCTTTGAAGATGGCGGCAACATTATTAAGCTGGGTCGCCACCGTTTCAGTGTTAACACCCAAGAGCTTGACCTGACTATCTTGCCAAAAGATAACCAGCTGTGGGTATACCTCACCGGAACGGATTTCCAAGAACCCATTGAGAACGCCGAACTTGCACAGTTGCAGCCTTATTGGACAGCCAACCTCGAATCCGAATCTGATACCGTTTATCGCGCTGAATACCTCGCGTATTCCATCATTTATGCCGCAGCAAAACGCCAAGATGGTTTGAATTTCGATACCCTAAAAAGTACGCTGTCTGCCCCTGAAAAAATCGACAAACTGGTGCGTGATTTTGCGGCTCCACGCTACAAAGAAGGCTACGAAAAAGGGATCCACGACCACGACGCTATCGCGATATTGAAAAAGCTGATCCCGATTGGTGAAAGCGCGGATTTACTGCGTTTCAACCCAACAGCTCGCGCCATTGCGGCGATTTTTTGGCATCACATTCAAAGCAACAAATACCCTGCCCAATGGCCAGAACGAGCCAGAACCGCGATGAATATCCGCCAGCTATTCAATAACGATGATGCCCTTTTAGATCTTCAAGCGGAGATCGAGGCAGATGTCAGCTTATTCCTACAAGATAATCCAATTAATTGCCAAGCTCATGAGCAAGCTCAAGCTGCGGAATACCTCAGTTTTGCGTTAGCCAGAACGCCGATTGAATTGGTGTACAGCAAATATGCGCGGGACTTAGTGGCAGCACTACAAACGCGCTTAGAAGAAGCCCATATGTGGCTGGATTTCAATCATTCACAGCAAAACCTTGGCACTCGCTATGCTCAGCGCTGGGCGCTGTTGCAAAATTGGCTGCAAGGGCTGTGTTCGATTGACGAATTTGCACATTTACGTCCATACATTCCAGGCGCCATCGCCATTATTATCTTAGATAAAATGGCATCGGCACGTTATAGCGAAGCCGATTTATACTTTAAAGTTACTGGATTACTGGGGGATCACCCGACAATCCACAACCAAACTCTCTCGTTAAGTTTGGATGACTTTTTCAGTCGAATGCGCGAACAGCGCAAGCAATTTATTCCAGCCTTCCGTCAATACCAAGCACTGCGTCAGCGCATTGTGAGTGAAGAGCGCAGCCGCCTAAAACTTCATGAGTTCAAAGCTAAGCCACTGAGCTCATTTGTGCGTAACAAGCTGATCAATGACGTCTATTTACCGATTATCGGTGACAACATGGCGAAGCAAATTGGCGCTCTAGGCGAAAACAAGCGTACCGATTTAATGGGCTTGTTACTGATGATCTCCCCGCCAGGTTACGGTAAAACGACCCTGATGGAGTACGCGGCTGACCGCCTTGGTTTGATCTTTATGAAGATTAATGGTCCTGCGCTTGGGCATGATGTGCTGTCCCTCGACCCAGAGCAAGCCCCGAATGCTACCGCCAGACAAGAGCTGGAAAAACTAAACCTCGCCCTCGAAATGGGCAACAACGTGATGCTGTATGTGGATGATATTCAACATACTCACCCTGAATTTTTACAGAAATTTATCTCCCTGTGTGATGGAACCCGTCGCATCGAAGGGGTATGGAAAGACAAAACCAAAACCTACGATATGCGCGGTAAAAAATTCTGTGTTGTCATGGCGGGTAACCCGTATACCGAATCTGGCGAAGTGTTCCGTATCCCTGATATGCTCGCCAACCGTGCGGATATTTATAACCTGGGTGAAGTGCTCGGTGGGATGGATGATGCCTTTGCATTGAGCTACATAGAAAACAGCCTGACCTCAAACCCAGTATTAGCACCGTTGGCGCTGCGCGATTTAAATGATTTGTATTTGCTGGTGGATAAAGCCATGGGCAAATCAGTCTCCACTAATGCACTCAGCTACCCGTATTCCGATGCGGAAGTAAATGAAATTACTGCGGTTATTTCCCGATTACTCAGCCTGCGCGATGTGGTTCTGAAGGTAAACCAGCAATATATTGCCAGTGCCGCACAGTCCGATAAATATCGAACCGAGCCGGCATTCCGCCTGCAAGGCAGCTACCGAAATATGAACAAGCTCAGCGAGAAAGTCTCTTCCGTTATGAATGATGATGAATTAGAGAGATTGCTGGATGACCATTATCTTGGGGAAGCGCAATTATTAACGACAGGTGCTGAAGAGAACTTATTGAAGCTGGCAGAATTACGCGGAAGGCTGAATGAGAAAGATGCAGCACGCTGGCAGCAAATCAAGAAAGATTTCTTGCGTAACAAAGCATTAGGTGGTGATAATGCCGATGTGGGCGACCGCGTTGTGACTCAGCTCGCCCAACTGGTTGAAAGCGTACAATCTCTCGGACATCGATAATGCAAACTTGGCTAAGCCCGCGAATTAAATTACTGATTACCCTTGCGGGTTTGCTGATCACTATTCAAATCGCCAATAGTTTAAGTGGCTACGCGCTTGTTGGGTTCGGCATCCAACCAAGAACACTGCACGGGCTGGTGGGGATTATCTTCGCCCCTCTGATCCACGGTGATTGGGCACATCTTCTGAGTAATCTGCCGCCATTACTGGTTTTAAGCGCCCTGCTGCTGCATGATTCCATTCGAAAATATGCTTATGCCAGCGCGTTTATTATTGTGGTTGGCGGCTTGATTGTCTGGCTAGTGGGCAGAAATGCGCTACACATTGGCGCTAGCGGCTGGATTTTTGGGCTTTGGGGCTTATTGATTGCCCAAGGTTTTTTCCGCCGAAAACTGTTAGATATCATTATTGCCCTGTTAGTACTGTTCTATTTTGGCGCGATGGCGAGCGGGTTATTGCCTGTTCATCAACAAATATCGACAGAATCCCATATTGCCGACGCCATCGCCGGAATTACCTATGCGTGGTTAGCCAATAAAAAATTAAAAGCGACGCCGCCGACTACCCTTTCAAAGTAACCCGATATACACAGCGCCCTGCACCATCAAGCAGGTATTGCTCCCGTTCTACATTCACCTGTTCCCCTAATACTTCGCGAAATAGTGCCAATTCAGAACGGCAAAAGTTTTGGCACGCGGTTGCCGCCGCGCAGATAGGGCAATGGTTTTCGATAAATAACCAGCTATCGCCTTCCTGCTCAACCTTCGCCATATAGCCCTCTTCGCTACGAACCTCGGCGAGTGCAGCTAAACATTGTTCTAATGGCAGCCCTTGGCAGCGCCCTAAATATTTACTGCGACTTTCCGCTTCTCGCTGTTCAATCAGCTTTTCTAACCCCTCATCACCAAAAATGGTTTTCACTGAATCAATGAGCTGCAAAGCGAGTTGAGCATGGGTATCGGGAAAACGTTGATGTCCCAGTTCCGTTAATACCCAATTTTGCCGAGGACGCCCAGCGCCAGATTGTGCGGTGCATTGAACTCCTTCCACCAGACCCAGTGACGTTAATTTATGGATATGCTGGCGTGCTGCTTCCCCCGTTAAACCCAGGTCATGGGCAATCACTGCTGTGGAAACGGGTCCTTTGGTTTTGATGCAAAACAGCACCTTATCCACTGCTTGAGTGAGATTTAGATTATCAAAGTATTTACTTGCTTTATTCATAGTGTAATTTTATTATCCAAGACAATACTTGGATAATACCCTTTTCTTTACTCTTTCGTCCAGCAGGTCTGCGTATGAGCAACAAAACTGTCACCGAATTCAATGAAACAGGCACCGAACCTCAAGGAAAATGGGCCGATTTACTCAGCGGCACTAATGCATTATTGACGATAGCCCTCACAGGTGGCGTCGCACTTCATGCTATCAATATTTATATTGTCACCACGATTTTACCGAGTGTCGTCAATGATATTGGCGGTCTTGAATATTATGCGTGGAACACCACGTTATTTGTGGCAACCTCCATTATTGGCTCTGCATTATCCAGTAAAGTACTGGACAGCCTAGGACCTAAACTTGCCTACCTTAGCGCTCTGTTACTGTTTTCCTTGGGCGCCATTTGGTGTGCATCCTCACCGTCCATGCTCACCTTATTAGGCGGGCGCGCCTTACAAGGGCTTGGCGGCGGAATGTTATTCGCGCTTAGCTACGCGCTGATCCGTATTGTCTTCACGCCAAACTTGTGGTCTCGCGCCATGGGAGTGATATCCGGTATGTGGGGGATAGCTACGTTGTGTGGTCCTGCCATTGGCGGTATTTTTGCTCAAGGGGGTCATTGGCGCTGGGCTTTTTGGGCTTTATTGCCCGTGGCGGTTGTGCTGGCAATGATAGTTATCAACCAATTACCAGGGAAAAAATCTCAGCAAGCGCAAACAACAAAAATTCCCATTCTTGCGATTTCACTGTTAGTTATTTCCGTGCTGGCTATCTCAATTGGCAGTTTATCGGAAAGCTTGCTCAGCAATCTTATCGGGTTATTCATTGGCATTGCCTTGCTCGTCACCATTGCGCTTATTGATGGTAAAAATGGAAAGCGTTTACTCCCCACAGGGGCTTACTCCCTAAAAACTCAGCTTGGGGTTATTTTCCTGACAATGGGTTTACTGGTGGGGGGAATGACCACCGAAATTTATGTGCCTTACTTCCTGCAAACCATTCACCAGTTTTCACCGTTGATGGCGGGTTATTTAACTGCCGTGATGGCAGCGGGGTGGACGGTGGGTGCTTTACTCAGCGCTAATAAAACGGGTGCCATCGTTTTACGCATCCTTAAAGCGGGTCCCGTTATCATCTTGGTATCGCTGATAATTCTAGCTGTTCTAACCCCTAATCTGGATTTAGTTAACTCCATTCCATTATTTATTCTTTACCTACTCGCCATGATGGGAGTTGGATTAGGAATTGGCATCTGCTGGCCTCATTTAGTTCTGCGAGTATTTAATGCGGCACCTAAAGGGGAAGAAAACTTAGCATCCTCTTCAGTGATTACGATCCAATTGTATGCAACCGCGTTATCTGCGGCATTAGTGGGCGTGGTGGTCAATAATAGCGGATTGATTAATCCTGGTGGGTTAGTTGGTGCTCAACAAGCCTCTGTCTGGTTATTTGCCCTGTTTGCTATTAGCCCATTCTTGGCTGCAGTTTTAATTCGCAAAGTTAAATAATCAGACCATAGAAGGATGCTCAATCACGAGCATCTTTCTATTTTGTTGATTATTTTTTAAATAAAAATAATGAGTTAGGAATTTCTCTCGAAAATTCCTTATTGGTTTTAAATTCCCGTAGAGATAGACACTCAGGCCCGTGAATCATTTTTTGTCTATTAAATGAAAAGTGCGCCTTTATTCGGCGCACTTTGTTCTTAATTTTTAGACAAAGTTATTTGAACAATATTGTTAGGCGGTACGCTTTTGGCGAAAGAAAAAAGGTAGAACTACAATACTCACCACCAGCACGATTACCGTAGCAATCATGACAGACATAAATGCGCTATCAAATGCTATACTCGCCTGACTCACTAAGAGACTTGCACTATCTTGCGATAACCCTTCAGCCACAATTAACGCTTCATCAAGGCTATCATAGACTTTGTCTGCTACCGTTAAACCTGCCGGTAATACCAGCTTTGCGGTATAAACCGCACTCATCAAGCCACCCATAAATGTCACACCGAGCACGCTACCTAGCTCGTAAGCCACTTCTTCAATGGATGCTGCCATTCCCGCTTTTTCATCTGGCGCATTTAACATGATGGTGGTTGATGCTGTGGTAAAAATGGCACCTAATCCGAACCCGACACAGAATAAGAATGACAGTAATACCAAGCCGGTTGAGGTTTTGAATACCCACGCAACCCCAATGACGCCAACTAATGTGCAAATAAATCCTAAAATCATCATTAGCTTAGCGCCGACTTTATGTAGATACATGCCCGCTAACGGAGACGCTAACACAGACGCAATCGGGATCGGAATAATGTATAACGCCGCCTCGAATGGGGTATAACCTAATACCAACTGCAAGCGCTGACTTAGCAAAAGCTCGACACCAACGATAATCACGATGGATAAAATCGCCATCATAATACCCGCAAAAAATCGAGGGTCGCCAAGCAATTTGAAATCAATCATGGGCGATTCTGATGCTAACTGTCGACGGCTAAAAATAACCAGGAAGGCAATGCCGATCGCCCCTGCAATAAGTAACGTGAACCAATCAATATTGGCTTTTCCAAGTTCTTTCAAGGCGTAAATTGAACCAATCAGCCCCACCAAGACAAACAAAGAGCCTAAATAATCAATCGGTTGCTGCGAATTTCTCGTACTTTTTGGTATTAAAGAAAGCGCAAATGGGATCACCAACAGCACGACAGGTACGTTGATTAAAAAGACGGAGCCCCACCAGAAATGATTAAGTAATACACCGCCGACTAATGGTCCAATTGCCGCACCACCCGATGCCACTGCAGACCAAATACCAATCGCCAGTGCCCGCTCTTTCGGATCTAAAAATACTTGGCGAACAATGGCTAATGTCGCTGGCATACTAATCGCAGCACCCACCGCTAAGAAACCACGAGATAAAATTAAGCTCAATGCACTCGGTGAAAATGCCGCGCACAGAGAGGCCAATGCGAATAAGGGCAACCCTAGTATAAACATCCGCTTATGACCTACTTTATCACTTAACATTCCCGCAGCAGGCAATAGCCCCGCAACCACTAGCGGGTAAGCATTCATGATCCATAATTTTTCAGACGCTGTTGCACCTAGATCATGGGTGAGCTTAGGCAGTGCGGTATATAGCACGGTGACATCAATGACGATGAGAAATAAAACACTCGATACTAAGAGTAAAATAATCCAACGTTTATAATCTGCTATCATAAAATCTTCTCAACTTGTTTAATTGATCACCTTGATGGATGATCGTGCTACAATATAATTCCATACGTACGTATTGAAAAGAGGTTTTTTTAAATGGGACGTCAACGAACAATCGATCGCGAAAAAGTGCTAGAAGCCGCAGAAGAGATTGTCATTAATCAAGGTGCTACCGCACTGACGATTGATGCAGTCGCCAAATCAATGGGGATTTCTAAAGGGGGAGTCCAATACTGCTTTGGTAACAAAGAAGCCTTAATTGATGCCATGTTTGAGCGCTGGAGCCACTCTTACGATGAGATTTTCAGTCAAGCGATAGCCCAAGATAACAGTCCTGAAGGTCGAGTGATTGCCCACATAAAAGCCACAGCGGATCACGATAAAACCAGTATCGCCAAAGGTGCCGCATTAATGGCTTCTCTGCTTCAAACACCTGAATATTTAGAAAGCACCCGTAAATGGTATCGAGAACGCATTGCTAATTTAGATTTATCAACCGAAAGCGGCAAACGCGCTAGATTGCTATTTTTAGCCACTGAAGGCACTTTTATTTTGCGCCATTTTGGTTTGATGGATATTGATGATGCAGAATGGCAATCAATATTCAGCGATATCGAAAACACGTTTAAATTTTAAGTGAAAATCTATTTTTGATATCTCTAACACTCTCTGTTTTATATTTTTATCTAAAAAGGAGAGTGTTCAATGAATAGAATAAGTAATGGGTGTACAAATAAAATATCTCAGCCACATATTGAACAAAACCAATCCGCTTTGGCGAAACCTAAAAATAAAAAAAACGGGTTTATAGAGAGAGTAAACAGGTTATTTAATACCAACTTGTTTAATACATTGTTAAAACGTCCCAAGAAAACAAAAAATACAGAAATCATCCCTTCCCATCAAAGTTTCGTAAAGCTGACAATACCAGAGAATCCTTCTCCGCAAAAAATAGAAAAAAATACGAATTTAGCGCCAAACAAAGTACACATTGAACCGATCGTACATATTGAGCCTATAATCGCAAAAATAGTACCAAGCGAAATAGACCAGTTCACAGAAAAGTTGCATCGTCTCAATATCATCTTTAAAAATGATGCGTTCGGCGCTGATCATCGACCTATCTTTTTAGTCAAAAATCACTCGACATGTCGCGCGCGCTCCCTCAGCAAACACAATGAACTTGGTGAGGAGGAATATGGCACGCTCACCCTCAACATGCGTCATTATCTTGGTAAAGGGGAATATGGAACCGCCTATCGCGTGGGTAACTTTGCGATTAAAATTCCTCATCGCGATTTAAACTTTAAATACAATAAATATGCGAAATACGATCGCTGTGCCAGAGTATTAAATGAGGTAAATCAAGATATTAACTTTGCACGATCTACTACGCTCGCAAATGGCAATGCCATTTTAGTCACTAAGTTTATTGATGGGAGATCGATAACAGGCAAGGAGGCTTCTGGTTTTGTTGAATCCCGGGGACGCACTCTTTTTGATCATGGCTCCGAAGGCAACGTAAGAAAAGATAGGCAAAAAAATCTGTTTTTAATTGATGCTGATTTTGCTGCGCAACCTAACCAGCTAAATCGCACCCTGTCTATAGGTACCATTAAAATCTATAAGCGTTATGAAAATAACGATATCCGTTAGCTTAGAATTAAAAAAACCAACAACGTAATACACGCTGTTGGTTTTTGATTAATCGCGACCGTTATTGCTTATCATACACACTCGGTACAAACACATTTCGTTCGATCATTTTCTCGATTTGCTTATTTAAAATGGTTTCTCGGTAGTGTTTATGATTGCCTTGAGGCTCATGTAAGTAGATATTTTTCGGGTAAATTGGCGTTTCATAAATGAGTTGAGCACATTCAGTCCGAATATCTTTCAGCCAATTACTGACCGAAGCATTGGCGCGGTGATGGCGCATCGCTTCGATATCAATCACCCCATAAACATAGGTAGAACCATTAGTATCCTCTTGTTTACCCACGATTTTACCCTTGTAGTCCACAATCAGTGAACGACCGCCACCACAATCAATTGGCGCTTGTGTGGTTGGGAACATATACATTGAGCCAATATTAGGCGCCACAACATAGAAATTGTTTTCCAACGCACGGGCGCGGTTAGAAATTTCAAACAGGTCATTTTCAGTAAATGGCGTTGGTAATGAAGCGCGGTACACCACTTCTGCCCCATTTAATGCCAGACCACGACCGTTTTCAGGGAAGTTTCCTTCCATGGCCATCATTACCCCTAATCGACCAATTTCAGTATCAACCACCGGCCAGAAAGATTGTAATGAACGCCCATATTTTTTTATCCACTCATCGTACAGATCATGAGGCGATGCCGAACGTTCACACGGCAACAAAGAGGACATTTTATGGTGTTTCAGGATAATGTTGCCTTTGGGATCAATAACAAACCCAACGTTAAACATAATTCCTGGCCAATCAGGATCACGAGTTTTCGCTTGCGCCATGATGTACACATTTTGAGATTTCGCTAATTCACCCAGTCTATCAGTCTCAGGGCCTGGAATATCAATAGCGCCATCTTTTAAGAATTCAGCAATCGGTAAATCCAATGCTTCATCGTTGAAACCTTGTAAAGCACCTTCAGGGAGAACAAGTAAACGAACAGGGAGATCCAATGAAGATAGCCACAACGCACCGTGAGATAGCTCCTCAAGATGGTCGATATTTTTCATAATATCGCTACGCGTTTTTATTCCCCACGTTGTTGGCACTAAACCCACTACACCATATGGCTTTATCATAATAATTCTCCGATTTTATTTTCGATTTACCTGCATTTGGCATTGTTCAAAAATCAAACTCATCGAATATTATTCATATGTTAAATTTATGTCAAATAAATATTAAATTATACTTTTTGGATATTCACACTTAATCCGTTCAATACTTCACGCTAATATTTAAAATAAAAAATCAGGCTATAAACATATTAACAATCTAGTGATTATCTTATTATTTATAAATATAACCTCGCGTTACTTTATTTTAAAATGCATAAATATCAATTAGATGAAAAATTATTGCTATTTTTAATTTCCTCATAAAATTAATATAGGAAAACATTTTCATTCTTAAAAACAGAAACAAAAACTGCGAGTAAACTTAAGTTTTATTAATATTTAATCCAAAAACAAAAACTGCAATAAATATCCTATTTCTGCATTTATTGTACATTTAATTAACATTTCTATTGTGATTTAACTTAAAAAAGTAAAGTGTAATGTCGGCTTTTCAGATTTAAAAATATACGTACTTGCCATTAAAAAAATATCGGTCGAATAACGATTAGAGAGTGATTTATGACAATACAAACATCTGAAATTACATCTGTCTCCTCAAAACGCACGACCTTTAAAGTCATGCTGGTTTGCTGGCTAAGCATTTTATTTGAAGGTTATGACGTGGGGGTGATGGGTGCAGTTTTACCCACACTCTCTGAATATAAAGAGTGGAATTTAACCCCTATTGAATTAGGCGCCTTGAGCAGTTATACCCTCGTGGGAATGTTCTTCGGTGCTTTTATTATCGGAACGTTAAGCGAGTTATATGGTCGACGACGCATGCTACTAATCTGCGTTACGCTATTTTCGTCCACCATGTTAGCCACCGCTTTAGCGCCAACACCTTGGTTTTTTGGATTAATGCGTTTTATCGGCGGAATTGGACTTGGGGGCGTGATCCCCGTAGCCGCGGCTCTCACTATTGAATATTCACCAACTGAAAAACGGTCGTTTAACTATGCCATTATGTACTCAGGCTACTCTCTGGGTATCTTATGTGCTGCGTTAGTGGCGATTGCGATTCTTAGCCAATTTGGTTGGCGTGGCGTCATGATGATCGGGTCATTGCCTTTGTTATTAATCTGGCCAATGTCCCGCCTATTGCCTGAGTCTATTGAATACCTTAATAACCGAGGGCAACACGAAAAAGCGAGAAAACTGGCGGAGAAACTTGAAGTTACCTATCACGAACCCGTGAAACAAGAAAAGCAGGCTTCCCGTAGCTTAAAAGAAGTTGTCGCGATTATCTTTTCCAAAGATTACCTGCGAGCAACCTGCTGTTTTTGGGTCGCTCTGTTCTGTGGTGGCTTCATCGTTTACGGCTTAAATACGTGGCTGCCATCCATTATGCGTAAAGAAGGTTATGATCTCGGCTCCAGCTTAACTTTCTTAGTGGTGTTCAGTTTATCTTCTGCGCTAGGCGGGTTATTCCTCGGGAAAGTCGCCGATAAATGTGGCGCTCGCGGTACAGTTGCATTCTTCTTTATGCTAGGTGCAATGGGTATTGGATTGATGGTCTTCAAGCAAAATATCTATATGAATTATTTACTTGTGGGCCTCGCGGGGATTGGCTGTATTTCTGCGCCATTAATTTTGACAGGCTATGTCGCTCATTTCTATCCATCCAGTGTGCGGGCTTCTGCAACAGGTTGGACAATGAGTATTTCCCGTGTAGGTGCAATGTCTGGTCCCATGTTTGGCGCTTATATTGCCAGTCTTGGAGTCGCCAGTAGTTGGAACTTTGCCGCGTTCTCTGCGGTGACGGTAATAGGCGGTATTGCCGTAATGCTACTACCAAGTAAACGCTTATAAACCTAAAAACAAAATCCCCTCCGTAATTTCGAGGGGATTTTTATCAATACCAATTACCAGAAACGAGCAATTTGTTCACGCAGTGCTTCTGCGGTGGCTTTTCCTTTTTCACCGACCAATGCGCGCCCAGCAATAAAGGCTTTGGCTTTGATACCTTCAAAAAGATGAATATCTTCCGGCACAATCCCCCCCAGTTATCGACAATTCGAGGCCTAAATCAGAAAGTTGGCGCATTTTGGTGAGATCTTCAGGTCCCCAGCCCACGCCAGCGAGCTCAGCATCACGAGAACGATGGTAAATCGCCTGTTTGATTCCTAAATCTACCCAGCGCTGAGCATCGTCTAATGTCCAGTTACCATACAGCTCAATTTGGATTTCACGCCCAAATTCATCCGCCACTTTTTTACATGCCGTAATAGTGGCAATATGCGCCGCTGCCGAAACCGTGATCCAATCCGCGCCAGCTTCGAACGCCATTTTCGATAAAATCGCACCGCCATCCGTGGTTTTCATATCGCAAACAATAATGTGTGATGGATGATTTTTACGTAGTGTTGAAACTGCATTCATGCCTTCCGCAAAAGCCAAAATAGTACCAATTTCAATCACATCAACAAAAGACTCCACATTATCAGCAACCGCCAGCGCATCTTTCAGATTGGTTTGGTCTAATGCAATTTGAATTAAAGGTTTAGTCATTTGATTATCCTAGTATTTTAGATTAAATCGGGTATCTGGTGAATAACGGCTTAAGCCAATGCGGCATCAATCACCTGATAGACCTCGTCTGCGCTGGTGCATCGGCGAATTTTATCGAGATCAATCCCCGTTTCGCTCTCTTCATCATCCAGTACTTGAGTCACTTCCATTAATCCTTCCATATGTTCATCAGAAGAACTTCCCGCGAGGGTAATAAGGACATCCACAGGCTCACTTTCCCCATCAAATACAATCGGTTCTTTTAATGTCACCAAGGCAAATGCGGTTTTTAAAACGCCATTTTCTGGGCGCGCATGAGGTAAGGCTAAATGAGGTGCAATACAGATATAAGGGCCTAACTCTTTGACGCTGCTAATAATGGCGTCATGGTAATCCGGCAAAATCGCCCCAGATGCGATGAGCATATCGGTGCCAATCTTAATCGCGTCCTGCCAATTATCCGCTGAGGCATGTAATTTAATGGAGTTGTTATCCATTAGAGATTGTTTGAAACCCATGGCATTGCTCTCCTATTGTCATGGGCATACATCACTGAATCCCCATGATAAATTTAGTTATTGGATTTATTTCGACTCACTAAAGTTATTATGAATAATCGCCAGTAATTCATCGCCGAATGAGTTCGGATTTAACATATTCTGCACACCTAGTACGAATTTACCTTCCCCCGCATCCATTTCAGAAGAGAGATGCTTGGAAGAGACGATGATATCTGTATTCGCCAGTTTTGATTTGTAATCAGAGACCGCGCAGGAATCCATCACATGAGGAATGCCTTTACCTTCAAGGTACTTGGCAATTTTCATTTTCATCATCATTGATGAACCTTGCCCATTACCACACACCGCAAGAATACTGACGGGTCTAGCGCCTGTTGAAATAGGCAGTTCTGTTGGTTCAATCGGCGCATTTTCAACACTCAGCTCCGCTTGTGGCTCCGCTGCCGTAGCGGCTTGCGCATCTTCTTCCGCACGCAATCTTTTCGACGCAAAGTACATGTAAACAAACGACAGTCCAATCAAGACAAAGAAGAAATATTTAGAGAAGGAAAGCCCCTGCATCACTGGTGGGAAAACTAACGCCCAGTCAGCCATGCCCATCCAACCGCTAAAATCCGTTCCTTGCTGGCTAAACAATGAAATCGCCCATGCAGACCCAAACACCTCAATGATCCCCATCACGAAACAGATTTTCATGACTGCTTTCCAGCCACCGAAATGGTTGGCAAATACCCCAATTGTCGCGTTGGAGAAGAACATTGGGATAAATCCAGGAATAATCATGATCGGGGAACTTAATCCCAACATAATCAACACCGCAGTAAACTGCCCCAACGCCCCCCACATAAAGCCGAATACCATGGCATTAGGAGAGAAGGCGTAAATTGCCGCACAGTCAATGGCGAGTACCGCATTAGGAATAACGCGCTCGGAAATCCCTTTAAACGCTTCAGAGAGCTCGGCAACAAACATCCGCACACCGGTAACAATAATCTGGATGGCGACCGCGAATTTCAAACCGGTTTCTAGAATATAGATGGTCCAATGGGTTTTCCCTGCCATTTCTTGCAAGTTAGTTAACCCAAAGGAAAGAAGAATGATGCCGAAGAAAACGGTCATCACAATCGCGGTGGCCGCGATGCTATCATGGAAAATATGCAACCATTTCGGTAGGTTAAGATTATCAACGCTATCGTTTTTATCACCGAGTTTATGGGCAATTTTAGTGGCGACCCATGATGCGACTTGCTGCTGGTGACCAATTGAAAACCCTGCCCCACCCGTGACTGATTCCGTTGGCTTGAACATAATATTGGATGAAATGCCCCAATACAGCGCCATGAGAACGGCTGAGTAAATAATGGTTTCCCACATACTGGTGCCCAGCACAAAATAGAATACCGCGATCAATCCCGCTTGCTGGAACATGATATGCCCCGTCAGCATAATGGTTCGGATCCCCGTGATACGGCGGAAAAGCACCAAAAGAATATTAATCGCCAATGCAATCAACACCGTATACCCAACCCATGAATAGTTATCCCCCATGGTTTCCATGGTGGCCATCATTGAGGTATAAGGGTCGATAACTGAACCGGTAAGATGATGATATTCTGACATTTTTGCAATGACAGGTTTGAAGCTGGAGACTAATGTATCGGCTCCCACTTGCACTAACATAAAGCCGACAATCGTTTTTATGGTTCCCTTCAGGATGGTTGTGCCATCTCTCTTTAGAAGCCAGTAGCCAATCAATGTCACTAATCCCAGTAATAACGGGGCTTTGGTCATCACTTGGCTGTAAAAAATATAGAATGAGTCATACAGAAAATCCATATTTTTACCCCTAAATCAAATTTAGTGTGAATTATTATCTTATTTAAAATTACATTACCCTGATCACAGACAAGCATTCTCACGCTATAATCAAACAGTTCATCAATTTAATCACTCAAATACATTTTGCAATCATAAGTAATCACCATTTGCTCATTTATGATTATTTGAAGTGACGCTTTTTGACCAGTAAAAAACCCTACATTTGTTGAGCTGATCACAACAAATATAGTAAAAATCAATATTTACATATAGTTAAATAATTAAATCGGCATGGGTAATTTTTGAATTTAGTGAGTTGACAATTTTCATTATAATCATATAGAATCAAACTCAATCATTTTGAGTCAAAAGTTATCATGGAATCGTGATTATAATAATCATCACTAAAGACGAAAAATGATTATACAGAAATAAGGCGCTACACATGAATGAGACACAAAGACATCATGAAATATTGTCTTTATTGAAAGAAAATCAAATCATTAACGTATCTTTTATCACAAAACATTTTGATATTTCGCCGGCAACTGCTCGCCGAGATATAGCCAAGCTGGATGAGCAAGGCAAACTCAAAAAAATACGTAATGGTGCAGAGCGCATTGAAGAAAAAAGACTCAGATGGTCACCACTGAATATCAATAGCACCGACCATTATGAAGAAAAGTCACAAATCGCCATGAAAGCGGCAGAACTTTGCCAACCGGGAGATAGCGCTGTTATCAACTGTGGATCCACCGCATTTTTGCTAGGACAGCAACTGTGTGGAAAAGGGGTTCAGATAGTAACGAACTATTTCCCTCTCGCCAGTTATTTGATTGAAGAAGAACATGAAGATGTGGTTCTGATTGGCGGGCAATATAACCGAACACAAGGTATTTTCCTCAATCCTGCATTAAGCACATTGATGGGATATGCCGGTAACTGGATGTTCACTTCAGGGAAAGGTTTAACCGAAACAGGGTTGTACAAAACAGATATGCTGACTGCGGTCGCGGAGCAACAGATGCTCGATCGTATTGATAAATTGGTTGTCGTTGTGGATAGCTCAAAAGTCGGAAGTCGAACGGGCATGTTATTTTGCCCTACCGAAAAAATTGACTATCTCATCACCGGTAAGAATGCCGACCCGAAAATTATCAAAGCCATCGAAGCCCAAGGCACGCAAGTCATCCTTGTATAATTAGATTAACTATCTAATTCAACGAATTAACAAATTTATTCTGTATTTCGCCTTATTTTCATTAATAAGGCGCTAATCCCTTACATTTGAAATTCTGGATAGGAAAGGTGTTGCTATGAGTAAAGTAAATGAAATTACCCGTGAATCTTGGATTTTAAGCACATTCCCTGAATGGGGAACCTGGCTCAATGAAGAGATCGAAAAAACCGTCGTAGAACCCAACACATTTTCTATGTGGTGGCTGGGCTGTACAGGTATTTGGTTGAAAAGCGAAGGTAACACTAACATATCCATCGATTTTTGGTGTGGTACAGGTAAAAAGACCCAAAAAAACCCACTGATGAATCAGCAGCACCAAATGATGCGTATGGGCGGAGTTGAAGCCCTGCAGCCCAACTTACGTACCGCGATTTTTCCGCTCGATCCATTTGCGATTAAAGATGTCGATGCCATTTTGGCATCCCATGACCATGCTGACCATATTGATGTCAACGTTGCGGCGGCAGTGCTACAAAACTGCGGAGACCACGTTAAATTTATTGGTCCACAAGCCTGCGTCAACCTATGGACAGGTTGGGGTGTACCAGAAGATCGCTGCATTGTGGCCAAAGTGGGCGATGTGATTGAAGTTGGCGATATGAAAATCCGTGTTTTAGATTCATTCGACCGTACCGCGCTAGTGACCTTACCAAAAGGCGTTTCTTCCTATGACAAAGCCATTTTGGACGGTATGGATGAACGTGCGGTGAACTATTTAATTGAAACCACAGGCGGCTCTTTGTATCACTCTGGAGATTCTCACTATTCCAACTACTATGCGGCGCACGGCAACCGCTACAATATTGATGTTGCCCTGCTTTCTTACGGCGAAAACCCGCGCGGTGTCACCGACAAAATGACCTCTTCCGATATTTTGCGTGCCGCCGAATCATTAGATTGCACGACGGTTATCCCATTCCACCACGATATTTGGGCTAACTTCCAAAATGACCCTCGTGAAATTGAAGTGTTATGGAATATGAAAAAAGAGCGTCTGCAATATAAATTTGCCCCATTCTTCTGGCAAGTTGGCGGGAAATATACCTACCCAACCGATAAAGGACGCATGCATTATCAGCATTTCAGAGGCTTCCAAGACATCTTTAAAAACGAACCTGAATTGCCGTATAAAGCCTTCTTGTAAGATTGTTATCGATAAAAAAAACAAAATCCGGTAAGGCATACTCCCTACCGGATTTTTATTATCTTTATAAAATAGCTAACTTTATGTTAATCACCAAAATCGTGATTAAGGGATCACGCCCAGCAATTTAAACCAGAAATAATCCAGAGGCACCAAGAGGAAAAAGGTCAAAATAAACAAAATCAGACACAGCCTTACGCCATCCATTAACGGCACTTTGCCCATTCCCATCGCGACAACAATCGGAGACGCTTGATAAGGCAATAAAGGTGTTGAGTAACCGATGACTTGTACCATGAGAACCGCAATTAGTGGTAAGCCCGTGGCATTAGAGAGAGATTCTGCTAACGGGGTATACAGTGCTGGAACGCCGTTTGCCGTCACCACAAAGTTTAAACCGCTAGTCAGTCCCACTAAGCTACCAAAATCCATAAACGGGCTATTTGGATCCAGTGGCAGCATCTTTTGTAAGTAAGTACCAACCACCATTCCAACGTTGGAATAACTCACCAATGTTGCTAGGCTCAAAATCCCTGCCACATAGATACAAGTACGGATATTCACCGCTTTAACAAACTCGTCATTGGTGACAAAACCGACTTTAGGCAGCAAGCAGAAACATGCCGCGACTAATCCCACCCATGCTGGTGAAATACCGTGTGTGGTATCCGTGATCCAGAAAAGCAATGTGACCGCCAACACAACACCGAGTTTTTTCTCATCGCGGCTCATCGGCGGTAAAGTTTTTTGCTCAACCACCTGCTGCAATTTGGCAGGAAACAGAAAATAGATACACAGCACCACCATTGCGCCTTTAATCAGCCCTAAGATTGGCATATGCAGGAACAGGTAATTCAAGTAGGAAAGTTTAAGGTGGTAAGTGGTTTCTATCGCTCCCGCCATAACAAGGTTGGGAACGTTCGCAGGCAGCACAGTTGCAGAAAGTTGGAAGGTACCAAAACCCACCGCCAGCGCTAACCCGATACGCCCTCGGCTGCCACTTTCTAGCCCGACTTTATCTGCTATTGCCATCACAATCGGCATCAGTAATGCAATTCGCCCCATATTCGACGGCATAATAAATGCCAATCCATAGGCGAGGATCACCACGCCAATGATCAATGAGAGCCAGGATTTTGTGAAACGCCCCGAGATATGCTGCGCAATCCGTTCCGCTAGCCCCACTTTATTGATGGCAAACCCAAGAATGAATCCGCTTAAAACGAGCCAAAATGCTTCCGAGGTGAACCCCGAGAAAATCACATTGGTTGGCGCTAGATGTAAGCATGCCGCTGCTGCTAAAAACAGTAATGCTACTAAATATTCCGGTAGTTTTCCTGTCGCCCAAAACCCTATTGTGATTGCGATGACAACCGCACTTAACCATTCTATCTCTGCCATCCACGTCGCCTTCTGCTGATTTTTATTGTTGTTTATTATTGCTCAATACTGCATCAAGAAAATTAAGTATACGTGAAATTGATAGCGAATAGATGCATGCAAAAGCAACTAATTAGCATCGGATTGTTATAGTTCAGCAGGGAAATTTTAATGGAGTGTAAGAATAGAGAAGCAATAAAAAGCCGGTGTTCTTTTACAGAACACCGGATGGATTTTTAAATCAGAGCGAGATTACTCAACAGTCACTGATTTTGCTAAGTTACGCGGCTGATCCACGTCAGTTCCTTTGATTAACGCAACATGGTAAGAGAGCAGTTGCAGAGGAACAGTGTAGAAAATTGGTGCGATTAACTCTTCCACATGCGGCAGGGGAACAATTTTCATGTTTTCACTTGCCACAAAACCAGCATCTTGGTCAGCGAACACATACAGCAGACCACCACGCGCGCGAACTTCTTCAATGTTAGATTTCAGTTTTTCTAACAGTTCGTTGTTCGGAGCAACGATGATAACTGGCATATCTGCATCAATTAACGCTAATGGGCCATGTTTTAATTCGCCCGCTGCATACGCTTCGGCGTGGATATACGAAATCTCTTTCAGTTTCAGTGCGCCTTCAACGGCGATAGGGAACTGATCACCACGACCTAAGAACAGTGCGTGGTTTTTGTCTGAGAAATCTTCAGCTAACGCTTCAATCACTTTGTCTTGAGACAGCATGCTTTCAATACGCGCAGGCAGTGCGTGAAGCGCATGAGCAATACGCTCTTCCAGTTCTGGGTTTGCCCCTTTCAGGCGTCCCATATATGCCACCAGCATCAACAATACCGTTAACTGGGTTGTGAATGCTTTGGTGGAAGCAACGCCAATTTCCGCACCCGCTTTGGTCATCAGCGAAAACTCAGATTCGCGGACTAATGAAGATGCGCCAACGTTACAAATCGCCAGGGACGTTAAGTAACCCAGTTCTTTAGACAAGCGTAAAGCGGCTAAAGTATCTGCCGTTTCCCCTGATTGGGAAATGGTGATCATCAAGCTGCCTTTACGATGTGCCGGTTTACGGTAGCGGTATTCAGACGCAATTTCCACGTCACAAGGAATACCCGCCAATGATTCAAACCAGTAACGCGCAACCATACCAGCGTTGTACGAGGTTCCGCAGGCAACGATTTGGATATGGTCAACTTTGGACAGAATTTCGCTGGCTTTTGGACCTAACTCGCTAAGGTCGATACCATTATCTTGGTTAAAACGCCCTTCGAGGGTGTTTTTAATCGCCATTGGCTGTTCATAGATCTCTTTTTGCATGTAATGGCGGTATGCGCCTTTATCACCTGCATCGTATTGAACATTCGATTCGATTTGCTCACGTTCAACTGGTGCGCCTTGCTTATCAAAAATACGCACAGTGCGACGAGTAACTTCCGCAATATCCCCTTCTTCTAAGTAGATAAAACGGCGAGTCACAGGCAATAATGCCAGTTGGTCAGAAGCTAAGAAGTTTTCGCCAACACCCAGACCGATAACCAACGGGCTACCTGAACGTGCTGCGACTAATAATTCTGGGTTGCGGCTATCCATAATTACGGTGCCATAAGCGCCACGTAATTGTGGGATCACGCGCTGAACCACTTCCAGCAATGTGCCACCTTGCTGCTGTTCATGATGAACAAGGTGTGCAATCACTTCAGTGTCAGTGTCTGAACTAAAGATATAGCCAAGTTTTTTCAGCTCTTCTTTCAGTTCTAAATAGTTCTCAATAATTCCGTTATGAACAACGGCAATGTAACCCGAGGTATGAGGGTGAGCGTTACGCTCGCTTGGAATACCATGAGTCGCCCAGCGGGTATGCGCGATACCAGTTCCACCAGAAACCGGGTTCTTTTCTGCTTCTTCCGCCAGCATTTGTACTTTACCGACTTCACGTAAGCGTTGCAGATGACCTTCGTGATCAACCACCGCCATACCCGCTGAGTCATAACCACGGTATTCTAAACGGCGAAGACCTTCTAACAGAATTTCCGCGATATCACGTTGTGCGACAGCACCAACAATTCCACACATATTAAGTTATTCCTAAATAAAGGGGTTATTCCCCCTCTTATTGTCGCAACCTGATTATTGTTCAGCTTTCGCTGTTCCCCAGCCTTGTAGAAACGGGGAATTTTATTGTTTTATCTATTTGCTACTTTGTAGCGATTTTTATATTAAAAAATACTGACCGACATTGCTTAGACTGCTAATTCTTAGATAACTAATTCGTTCATAACTAATCATAGGAGAGACTTGAATATCTCTCCTCTATATTTACTTATGTTTTATTTACTTATTTTTTCTTTACTGGGCGCTGCCAGTTTTTAATGTGTGTCTGTTTCACGCGGCTCACCACCAGCTCACCTTCGTTAATATCACGAGTGACCGTGGTACCAGCACCAATGGTTGCGCCATTAGCCACACACACTGGAGCAACTAACTGAGTGTCAGAGCCAACAAACACATCATCACCAATAACCGTTTTAAATTTATTCACACCATCATAATTACATGTGATCGTGCCCGCACCAATATTCACATTACTACCAATCTGAGCATCACCCAGATAGCTTAAGTGACCCGCTTTAGAGCCTAAGCCCAGCGTGGCATTTTTCATTTCAACAAAGTTACCCACATGGGATTTTGCTGCTAATTTAGCACCAGGGCGTAAACGAGCGAAAGGTCCAACAGTACATTCCGTGGATAATTCAGAATTTTCAATCACTGAGTATGGGCTGATAACTGAGTTATCGCCAATCACGCAGTTTTTCAGTACACAGCCTGTTTGGATCTGAACGTTATTACCCAGTGTCACGTTACCTTCGATGATCACGTTGGTGTCGATCACCACATCGCGACCGTGAGTTAAGGTTCCGCGAATATCAAAACGCGCAGGATCAATCAACATCACACCCGCTAACAGTAATTTTTCAGCTTGTTCTTTTTGGTAGATGCGCTCTAACGCAGCTAATTGCAGACGGTTATTAACCCCTTCCATTTCACTGAGATGGCTTGGGTGAACGGTCGCAATTTTGTTACCTTCTTTATGAGCAAGAGCAATGATGTCGGTAATGTAGTATTCACCTTGGGCATTGTTATTGTTCAGTTGGCTCAGCCAGCGGTTAAAGTCTTTTCCGCTTGCAACCATAATACCGGTGTTGATTTCTTGGATTTTACGCTGTTCTTCACTGGCATCTTTCTGTTCGATGATACCAACGACTTCGCCGTTTTCGCGGATAATGCGACCATAACCGGCTGGGTTATCTAGGATAACAGTGAGTAAGCCAATGCCGCCTTCTGGCTTAGCTTCTACCAGTCGTTGTAATGTGTCTTTAGCGATCAAAGGTACATCGCCATAAAGCATGACAATATC
The DNA here is from genome assembly GCF_009706585.1 of Providencia sp. wls1916. Lineage (NCBI taxonomy): Bacteria > Pseudomonadati > Pseudomonadota > Gammaproteobacteria > Enterobacterales > Morganellaceae > Providencia > Providencia sp. wls1916. Next base: position 26,442 of record NZ_WLUL01000016.1, on the reverse strand, counting down.
TTCATCATCTTGGAAGTGGGGAGCGGCTTGCTGCATCGCGTGGCCAGTACCCAGTTGCTCTGCTTGCAGAACCCAATTGAGGTTTTGTTCACCCAGTTTTTCTTTCAGTAAATCACCGCCATGTCCGTATACCAGATGAATATCCGACGCACCGATTGATTTCGCTGTATCAATCACATGCTGAACCATTGGTTTACCTGCGAGTAAATGCAGAACTTTAGGTAAGTCTGAATACATCCGTGTGCCTTTACCGGCAGCTAAAATCACGACACTTTTTCTTTGCACAGTCATATTTTCCTGAAACTCCAACTTTGGGGTGAAAGTAAACCTATTTCCTGTATAAATTACTACATATTTCGCACAAATAAAAAAGCCAGTTAGTCAAACTAACTGGCTTTTTCTATATTGCTATCATTACATAAGCTTTTTAGTTAACTCGATAACTCGAAGTTTCGCTATTGCTTTTGCAAGTTCTGCTGATGCCTGAGCATAATCAACATCGCCGTGTGCTTTGCGGACATGTTCTTCCGCTTTGCGTTTAGCTTCCACTGCACGAGCTTCGTCTAAATCTTTACCACGGATCGCTGTATCAGCGAGTACGATAACACCTGTTGGTTGAACTTCTAAAATACCGCCGGAGAGGTAAATTAGCTCTTCTTCACCAAACTGCTTCGTAATGCGTACCATGCCCGGTTTTATGGCAGTCAGCAGCGGGGTATGCTGCGGATAAATCCCCAACTCACCTTCACTACCTGTCACCTGAATTTTTTGTACTAAGCCTTCAAACATCTGTTTTTCCGCGCTTACTACTTTCAGGTAGTATGTCATTGCAGCTACCATATCAACCTCTCGTCAGATGGATTAAAGCTTTTTCGCTTTTTCCACAGCTTCTTCAATGGTACCAACCATGTAGAACGCTTGTTCTGGCAGGTGGTCGTAATCACCGTTCAGGATGCCGCTGAAGCCACGGATAGTGTCTTTCAGAGAAACGAACTTACCTGGTGAACCGGTAAAGACTTCTGCAACGAAGAATGGTTGAGACAGGAAGCGCTGGATCTTACGAGCACGAGCAACAACCAGTTTGTCTTCTTCAGACAGTTCATCCATACCCAGGATTGCAATGATATCTTTCAGTTCTTGGTAACGTTGCAGAATAGACTGAACGCCACGAGCAACATCATAGTGCTCTTGACCAACTACCAGTGGGTCTAATTGACGGCTGGTAGAATCCAGAGGGTCAACCGCAGGGTAGATACCCAGAGATGCGATTTGACGGCTCAGAACTACGGTTGCGTCTAAGTGAGCAAAGGTGGTTGCTGGTGATGGGTCAGTCAAGTCATCCGCTGGTACGTATACCGCTTGAACGGAAGTGATAGAACCAGTTTGAGTTGAGGTAATACGTTCTTGCAGAACACCCATCTCTTCCGCCAGCGTTGGTTGGTAACCTACCGCTGATGGCATACGACCTAACAGTGCTGATACTTCAGTACCTGCCAGTGTATAACGATAAATGTTGTCAACGAACAGCAGTACGTCACGACCTTCGTCACGGAATTTTTCAGCCATAGTCAGACCAGTCAGCGCAACACGCAGACGGTTTCCTGGTGGCTCGTTCATCTGGCCATAAACCAGTGATACTTTATCCAGAACGTTTGAGTCGGTCATTTCATGATAGAAGTCGTTACCTTCACGGGTACGCTCACCAACACCGGCGAACACTGAGTAACCTGAGTGCTCAATCGCGATGTTACGGATCAGTTCCATCATGTTTACTGTTTTACCAACACCCGCACCACCGAACAGACCTACTTTACCACCTTTCGCGAATGGACAGATTAAGTCCATTACTTTGATACCGGTTTCCAGCAGTTCAGTTGAGTTAGCTAACTCTTCGTAGCTTGGTGCAGCACGGTGAATAGACCAGCGCTCTTCTTCGCCGATATCACCTTTCATGTCGATTGGTTCACCCAGAACGTTCATGATACGTCCCAGAGTTGCTTTACCGACTGGTACTTCGATTGGGTGCTCTAGGTTTACAACTTCTAAACCACGGCTCAGACCGTCTGATGTACCCATTGCGATACAACGGACAACACCACCACCTAACTGTTGTTGAACTTCCAACACCAGTTTTTCTTTACCGTTAATAACCTCAAGAGCATCGTACACTTTTGGTACGTTATCTTGAGGGAACTCGACGTCCACAACGGCGCCGATTACCTGGATAATCTTTCCAGTAGCCATCTTGAATCCTCTACGTAATTCGTAAACCTAGCTGTTAAACCGCGGCAGCACCAGAAACGATCTCGGTCAGTTCCTGAGTAATGCTGGCCTGACGAGCTTTGTTGTAAACCAACTGCAACTCTTTGATCAGGTTTCCACCGTTATCTGTAGCGGCTTTCATCGCTACCATTCGAGCGGCCTGCTCACTAGCTAGGTTTTCAACGACGCCCTGATAAACCTGCGACTCGATATAACGACGCAGCAGGGTATCCAGCAACGCCTTAGGATCGGGTTCATATAAATAATCCCAAGATTTCTTCTTCAGTGTTTCGTCATCGCTTGCAGGCAATGGCAGTAACTGAAGAATAGTTGGCTCTTGAGACATTGTATTGACGAACTTGTTGTTCACCACATACAGTTTATCTAAACGCCCTTCATCATAGGCTTGTAGCATAGAGTTAACCGGGCCAATCAGGTCAGAAAGGGTCGGGTTATCCCCCATTCCGGTTACTTGTGAAACGACATTGCCGCCTACAGAACCGAAGAATGCTACCGCTTTAGAACCGATTAAAGCCAAATCAACCTGAACGTTTTTCTCAGACCACGTTTTCATGTCTGCTAGCAGTTTTTTGAACAGGTTAACGTTCAAACCACCACACAGACCACGGTCTGTTGAAACAACCAAATACCCGACGCGCTTAACTTCGCGCTCTTCGAGATATGGGTGTTTATATTCCAGATTACCTAATGCAAGGTGACCAATCACACTGCGCATGGTTTCTGCATAAGGACGGCTGGCCGCCATGCGTTCCTGCGTTTTACGCATTTTGGACGCCGCGACCATTTCCATCGCTTTAGTGATCTTCTGTGTGTTTTGCACACTTCCAATCTTGGAACGTATCTCTTTTGCGCCGGCCATTTCTGCTTCTCCTTATTAACCAGACGGCCCATAAAAATTCACGGGCCGAATAGTATTACCAGGACTGGGTGGCTTTGAATGATTCGAGCAGTTTATTCAACTTAGCTTCGATATCATCGTTATATTTGCCCGCCAGACCAATTTCGTTCATAAGGTCAGCATGCTCGCGCTGTGCAAATGAAACTAATGCAGCTTCGAATGCACCAATTTTTGCTAACTCAACATCGTCCAGATATCCACGTTCTGCAGCGAACAGAGACAGTGCCTGCTCTGCTACTGACATTGGTGCATACTGTTTCTGTTTCAGCAGTTCAGTTACTTTCTGACCATGGCTCAACTGTTTACGAGTTGCGTCATCGAGGTCGGAAGCAAACTGAGCAAACGCTGCCAGTTCACGGTATTGAGCCAGTGCTGTACGGATACCACCAGACAGTTTCTTAATGATTTTAGTCTGAGCAGCACCACCAACACGAGATACTGAAATACCTGGGTTAACCGCTGGACGAATACCAGAGTTAAACAGGTTAGATTCCAGGAAGATCTGACCATCAGTAATCGAAATTACGTTTGTTGGTACGAATGCAGAAACGTCACCCGCTTGAGTTTCAATGATTGGCAGAGCAGTCAATGAACCAGTTTTACCTTTCACTTCACCTTTAGTGAATGCTTCTACGTAATCAGCGTTAACACGAGCAGCACGCTCAAGTAAACGGGAGTGCAGATAGAAAACATCACCTGGGTATGCTTCACGTCCTGGTGGACGACGCAGCAACAGTGAAATTTGACGGTATGCGACAGCCTGTTTAGACAGGTCATCATAAACGATCAGAGCATCTTCACCGCGGTCACGGAAATATTCACCCATCGCGCAACCAGAGTATGGTGCTAAGTATTGCAGTGCAGCTGATTCAGATGCAGTTGCAACAACAACGATAGTGTTTTCCAGAGCGCCGTGTTCTTCCAGTTTACGTACTACGTTAGAGATAGTTGATGCTTTCTGTCCGATAGCAACGTAAACACATTTGATGCCAGAATCACGCTGGTTGATGATTGCATCGATCGCCAGAGCTGTTTTACCAGTTTGACGGTCACCGATGACAAGCTCACGCTGACCACGGCCGATTGGAATCATCGCATCGACTGATTTATAACCAGTCTGTACAGGTTGATCAACTGATTGACGGTCGATAACACCCGGAGCAATAACTTCTACAGGAGAGAAGCCATCGTGCTCAACAGGACCTTTACCATCAATTGGTTGACCCAGTGTATTCACTACACGTCCTAACAGGCCACGGCCTACTGGAACTTCAAGAATACGACCAGTACATTTAACTTTCATGCCTTCTGCTAAGTCAGCATAAGGACCCATAACAACCGCACCAACAGAGTCACGCTCTAAGTTCAGTGCAATTGCGTAACGGTTGCCAGGCAGTGCGATCATTTCACCCTGCATGACTTCGGCTAAACCGTGAATACGAATGATACCGTCGTTAACGGAAACAATCGTACCTTCATTGTGAGCTTCACTCACAACATCGAACTGAGCAATACGCTGTTTGATCAGTTCGCTGATTTCGGTGGAATTCAGTTGCATATGCTCCAGTCCCCTTAAGACTGCAAGACGTCAGTTAAACGCTCTAAGCGACCGCGGACACTACCGTCAATGACGAGGTCTCCCGCACGAATGATCACTCCAGCAATAACAGACTTGTCAATTTTGCAATTCAGCTTAACTTTGCGTGACAGACGTTTTTCCATCGCGGCAGAAATTTTAGCTGACTGCTGTTCACTCAGTTCGTTCGCAGAAAGAACATCAACTTCAACAGTTGATTCCAGCGTATCGCGCAATTGGATAAATTGAGCTAATACTTCTGGCATCGTTGTTAAACGACCGTTTTCCGCCATAACACGAATTAGATTTTGAACATGCTCGTCAATTTCATCTCCACAAACAGAGATAAACGTTTTAGCTAATGTTTCTGGTGCAATAGAACCAGAAAGCAGCTCACCAACCTGTTCATTGCGCGTCACCTCAGAGGTGAAGGCCAGCATTTCCTGCCATTTAGCAACAGCTTGGTTTTCCACAGCAAAGTCAAAAGCTGCTTTGGCGTAGGGGCGAGCTACAGTAGCGATTTCAGACATGCCCCTCCCTCCTTACAGTTCAGCGACTAGTTTATCAACGATGTCGCTGTTAGCAGCTTCATCCACGGAACGTTCGATGATCTTCTCGGCACCTGCGATAGCAAGCATCGCAACCTGTTTACGTAACTCTTCACGTGCACGTTTACGCTCAGCATCAATTTCAGCTTGCGCTTGTGCTACGATTTTTGCACGTTCTGCTTCTGCTTCCGCTTTAGCTTCATCAATCATTTGAGTGCGTTGTTTATTCGCTTGTTCAATGATGATTTGAGCTTCAGCTTTCGCTTTTTTCAGTCGGTCGGTTGCGTCGGTTTGCGCCAGTTCCAGGTTCTTTTTAGCACGTTCTGCGGAAGATAAACCGTCAGCAATTTCTTTTTGACGTTTTTCTATGGCCGCCATAATCGGTGGCCATACATACTTCATACAGAACAAAACAAACAGGACAAACGCGATAGCCTGGCCGAGGATTGTTGCATTTAGATTCACAGACAATACCTCTTATTTATTAGTTAGTTAATGTTCTTAATGTGTGCCGAACGTTAATTAGGCAACAGCGAACATTACATATAAGCCCAGACCAACAGCAATCATCGGAATAGCATCGACCAGACCCATTACGATAAAGAACTGTGTACGCAGCAGAGGAATTAAATCTGGCTGACGAGCAGCGCCTTCTAAAAATTTACCACCTAGGATGCCGATACCGATCGCAGCACCGATCGCCGCTAAACCCATCATAATAGCGGCAGCCATGTACAGCAGATCCATACTCAGGTTTTCCATGACAGTCTCCAGTTTGTTTCAGTTAATACAATTATTGATTAATAAAATTAGTGCTCTTCAGAAGCCATCGACAGATAGACAACAGTCAGAACCATAAAAATAAAGGCTTGTAGCGTAATAATCAGTATGTGGAAGATAGCCCAAGGCAGGCTTAACAACCACTGTGACCACCACGGAAGCAGAGCCGCGATAAGAATAAAGATCAATTCACCTGCATACATGTTACCAAACAGTCGCAGACCGAGTGATACAGGTTTTGACAGCAGGCTAACCCCTTCAAGAATCAAGTTTACAGGGATAAATACCGGATGGTTGAAAGGCTGCATAGTGAGCTCTTTCGTGAATCCGCCAATTCCTTTCATCTTGATGCTGTAAAAGATTATTAGGATAAACACACCAATTGCCATCGACATCGTGATACTCACATCTGCGGTTGGAACAATACGCAGAGCAGGTAAACCTAAGTAGTGCTCACCGATGTATGGGATGAAATCAATTGGAAGTAGATCCAGAAGGTTCATTAAAAATACCCAGACGAACACCGTTAATGCCAGAGGGGCAATAACTTTGCTCTTCCCGTGATACATATCACGGACTGAGTTATCAACGAAACCAATGATCAGTTCTATTGCAGTCTGTAACTTACCGGGTACGCCACTAGTCGCATTGGCAGCAACTTTTCTAAATAGCCACAGGAATAAAGCCCCGAGAACTACTGAGAAAAAAAGCGAGTCAATGTTTAACGCCCAAAACGTTGGACTAGCGTGGGGATCGACCAACTCAAAGGTACGTAGATCCAACTGAAGGTTTCTCAGATGGTGACCTATGTACTCATTTGTAGTCATCACTTCTCCTGATGCAGACATGATGCCTCTTACCCTTTTGTAGTTTAAAAATACTTACCGTTTTACAACGGCTGGTGCAACAATCTGAACAATCAGCACCGCTAAATAGGTCAAACCCAGTGGTGTTATTGACGCTTTAAACACACCAAAAGCAACAACTAAGACAGTAATAGTTGTCACAACCTTTAACCCTGCTCCTAATGCAAAGAACCAGGCAATGCGGACAGGTTCATCCTCTTCTTTTGCTTTTTCAAAGCGTGATAGCAGCATAAATACGATATTAGGTAACCAGCATGCTAACCCACCAGCAAGAGCAGAGGCCCCCCATTCTATACTATTTGCACAGAAAGCCCCACTGAGGATTACAAAAGTTATTAACTGAATAGACAGTTGCTTAGAAGCATTACTGCCATAAAGGGAAATAGACATAACTTTGTGTACTCCCAGCTCTCTCAGCCTAAGAAACGCTAAGGGTTGTAATAAAACTGCCTTTGCTTAAATGTGTCAAGAGACAAAAACGTGCAAATTATACGGGCAGGCGAAATGAATTCAATCAGTAAGTAGCGAAAAGGTGAATAAATATTTAATTTTTTCGAGATAGCGCAGAATTAAGACAGGTAGGATTAATAATTTATTAACGATTCGTCGCCTAAAAATAACTTTATGTGATTAAGATCACAACAAATCTTAATCTCTTGATTAATAACCACACTCTTTATCCGGTTAGAACCCTATTTTTAAGCCATAAATCAAATAATTAAATTTGTTATTTTTTAGGCAAAAAAATGAAAAAATAATTTGGATATTTCATTATTAATGCTAAAACGATTTAGTAATAATATTAGATTAGGAATATTATTACGATTAATGTGATTATTTTTGATATATATTCGTTAATATTCTGTAAATAACAAGTGAATTTAAATTATCTTTATTTTAATTATATATAAAAATAGCCGTAACATTGTAAATGTACGGCTACCGCTCTAAAAGATAAAATAATTTTACTAGAAACTACGTTATTTTTTGAATAATTTAACTAAGTGACGCTGTTCGTCTAATTCTGGAATTTTTAGCTCTGTAATGGACTCAACTTCAAATCCTTCAGGTAGCTGTGTGAGTTCTTCGTTACGAACCACACCTTTTAACGCATAAAAGCGCCCTTCCCTTGCAGGAAGATGGTGGCACCAACTCAGCATATCGTTGAGTGATGCAAAGGCTCTGCTAATTACGCCATCAAATCCATCTTCAACAGGGTACTCTTCCACTCGAGATTGAACTGGCTCAATGTTAGTTAGCCCTAACTCATGCTGAACCTGTTTTAGGAAGCGTATACGCTTCCCTAAGCTATCCAATAAAACAAAGTGAGCATCAGGTCGTACAATCGCTAAAGGTACGCCAGGAAGCCCTGGGCCCGTTCCTACATCGATAAACTTGTCACCCTTAAGGTGATCGTTCACCACGATGCTGTCCATGATGTGGCGAACTAACATTTGTTCCGGCTCACGTACCGACGTTAAATTGTACGCTTTATTCCATTTGTGCAATAAACCAACATAATCAACTAACTGCTGTTTTTGCTTGCCAGTCAGTTGAATGTCGGCCTTTGCCAATAGCTTTGTCAGTTTGCTAAGTAAATCCATATTATGCACTCCGACGTAGCATGCCTTGTTTTTTGAGCCACACTAACAAAATTGAAATTGCTGCTGGTGTGATCCCTGAAATACGAGAAGCTTGACCAATTGACGTTGGTTTGTGGTCATTCAGTTTTGCCATGACTTCGTTGGATAAGCCTTTCACCTGCTTATAATCTAAATCAACAGGGAGTAAGGTATTTTCATTACGCAGTTGACGCTCGATCTCTTCTTGCTGACGAGCAATGTAACCTTCGTATTTCACTTGAATTTCAACTTGATCTGCAGCTTGAGGATCTTCAACTCCTGGAGCAAACAAATTCAAAGAAGTCAGCATTTGATAAGTCATTTCAGGACGGCGTAATAAATCTTCACCATTGGCTTCTTTCGATAATGGAACGGTTAAAATTTGGTCGATTTCTTCATGATTATCAGATTTAGGGTGAACCCAGATATCTTTTAAGCGTTGACGCTCTTTTTCGATCATTTCGACTTTGCGGTTGAAGTGCTCCCAACGAATATCATCCACAAGACCTAATTCACGTCCTTTTTCGGTTAAACGTAAATCTGCATTATCTTCGCGTAGCATCAAACGGTATTCCGCACGGGAAGTAAACATACGGTACGGTTCTTTAGTTCCTAATGTGCACAAGTCGTCAACTAATACGCCGACATAGGCTTGGTCACGTCGAGGGAACCAACCTTCTAGGCCAAATGCATGTTGTGCAGCGTTAAGACCTGCTAATAAACCTTGAGCTGCGGCTTCTTCGTAACCTGTTGTACCGTTGATTTGACCCGCAAAGAACAAACCTTCGATAAATTTGCTTTCGAGAGTTTGTTTTAGATCGCGTGGGTCAAAGAAATCGTACTCAATGGCATAACCAGGGCGGACGATCCTTGCATTTTCCATTCCCTTCATGGAATGAACTATTTTCATTTGAACATCAAATGGCAAGCTGGTGGAGATCCCGTTTGGATAAATTTCGTTGCTAGTTAAACCTTCTGGCTCTAAGAAGATCTGATGTGCATTTTTATCCGCAAAACGCATGACTTTATCTTCAATTGAAGGACAGTAACGAGGACCGATCCCTTCAATGATCCCTGCATACATAGGGCTGCGATCTAAATTATTACGGATCACATCATGAGTTTGCTCATTGGTATAGGTGATGTAGCAAGGCACTTGTTGTGGATGCTGCTCTCGCGAACCTAAAAATGAGAATACCGGCATTGGGTCGTCACCTAGCTGTTGAGCTAACTGACTGAAATCAATAGTTCTTGCATCAATACGTGGTGGTGTACCCGTTTTTAAGCGGTTTACACGTAATGGCAATTCTCTTAAACGTTGAGATAACGTAATTGCGGGTGGATCACCTGCACGACCACCACTGTAATTTTCTAAACCGATATGAATTTTTCCATCAAGGAAAGTACCTACGGTTAATACCACCGCTTTGGCTTTAAATTTTAAGCCCATGCGGGTAACAGCGCCAGTTACTCGGTTATTTTCAACAATCAGATCTTCAACAGGTTGTTGGAAGATCATTAAGTTTGGTTGGTTCTCTAATGCAGTTCTAACGGCTTGGCGATATAGCACGCGGTCTGCTTGTGCGCGAGTTGCACGAACCGCTGGGCCTTTACTTGCATTGAGTGTTCTAAATTGAATACCCGCTTTGTCAGTTGCGGTAGCCATTAAGCCACCGAGGGCATCAATTTCTCTTACCAGATGTCCCTTACCGATCCCACCGATGGCTGGGTTGCAAGACATCTGGCCCAATGTATCAATATTGTGAGTCAGTAATAGGGTTTGACGCCCCATACGTGCAGCTGCCATTGCTGCTTCAGTACCGGCATGACCACCACCAATTACGATGACGTCAAATTGCTCTGGATAAAACATGTGTGAACCTTAACGTTAGAAAATGCGGATTCTGCATTCGAGGAGTGAATTCTACTCAAGTTTGATGGAGAGACCAAGCCCTGGCCTCTCGCCTATATAATATAAAGATCTTTTTTATTTAAAGATCTCTTTATTAGATCTTTTATTAGGATCGACAGTTTCTGTGGATAAGTGAATTTTCACTTTAAAGATCATCAAAGTGTAAAGGATCATATACTGTGAATGATCCGTGATCCTTTTGCGTATAAGCTGGGATCAAAATAGGGACTTATGCACAGGTCTTGGACGACCTAAAACTTATAATCTGGATAACTACCGGTTAATACCATGATCTTACCTGAGTTATCCACAGTTGTTTGCTGTTAATTTGAACAGATTAGAGTTCGTTTGCCCAAATTTTAACCCAAACACCTGCGGGATCTTCAGGGATTTCGTGTTGCTGAACATCAATTTCGAAGCAATCACCGATCCTTTTTGCACCATGATCCTGTAATAAGGTATCAAGGGTATGGATCGCACCACAAAAAGTGTCATATTCCGAACTACCAATCCCCACTGCACCGTATTTGATCTTACTCAGGTCTGGTGACTGAGATTGAATTGCTTCCGCTAACGGTTGGATATTTTCGGGAAGATCCCCTGCGCCATGTGTGGAGCTCACCACCAGCCATAACCCTTCAAGTGGTAAGTCATCTAGTTCAGGACCGTGCTGTATATCCGTTTCATAGCCGAGTTCTTCTAAAATCTCTGCCATATGCTCCGCTACATATTCGGCACTGCCCATGGTACTGCCACTAATTAAGGTTACTTTTGTTACGCTCATGGTCACTCTCTTTCACATTAACAGGCCGCTATTGTACGCTGTGAATGAGCTGGGATCTACCTGTGGATAATGTGGTTATATCATTTTTTTCTACGGGGTGATCGTTCGCATGATCGGGTTCTGTAAGGAGATCAGCGTTTCGGTTGATTGTATTTCATCGATAGTCTGAATTTTGTTGATAAGTACATCTTGAAGGGAATCTATCGAGCGGCACATTACCTTAATAAAGATACTGTATTGACCCGTCGTATAGTAAACCTCCACGACTTCCTCTAAAGCATCTAACTTTTTGAGGGCAGTATGATAATCCTTGGCACTTTTTAAAATGATCCCTATAAAGCAGCAGACATCAAAACCCAATTGTTTTGCGCTGATATCGATACGGGTTCCTTTTATGATCCCAGCTTGCTTCATTTTTTCCACTCGCACATGAATAGTTCCGGGACTTACCGAGAATTTTTTGGCGAGTTCAGCATAAGGTGTACGTGCATTGACCATTAATTCGTGAAGTATGTCACGATCGAGATTATCGATTTGATAATTTTCTGGCATTATTTAGCCCTCATTTTGATGATTATTCATTTTTATACCCATTTTTTTAATCAAAATAAACAGTAAAGGCTTTTTTTAATGATGGATATTGAATTTATACCTCATTTTGTTGCTTAATCTACACATCGGCTAATTACAGCTAACAAATTATGGGTAAAATTATGGACAAGTCATTCATCGAACATCAGCAACAAATCAGCTTTGTTAAATCCTATTTCTCACGTTTACTTGAAAAAGAGCTTGGCTTAATCGAAGTTCAAGGTCCTATCCTGAGCCGTTTAGGTGATGGTACACAAGACAACTTATCAGGCTGCGAAAAAGCCGTTCAAGTAAAAGTGAAATCAATTCCTGGTGCAACGTTTGAAGTGGTTCACTCTTTGGCTAAATGGAAACGCAAAACCTTAGGTCGTTTTGGTTTCAGCGAAGGTCAAGGTCTGTACACACACATGAAAGCGTTACGTCCGGACGAGGATCGCTTAACCCCAATCCACTCCGTCTATGTTGACCAGTGGGATTGGGAAAAAGTGATGGCAGATGAGGATCGTACGCTTCCTTATCTGAAGCAGACAGTGGGTAAAATCTATAAGGCAATAAAAGAAACAGAAGCTGCCGTAAGTAAAGAATTTGGGCTGGCACCGTTCCTGCCAGACCAAATTCACTTTATCCACAGCGAAGAGCTGCTAAAACGTTATCCAGATTTAGACGCGAAAGGTCGTGAGCGTGCGATTGCGAAAGAATTGGGTGCGGTATTCTTAATCGGTATTGGTGGAAAACTGTCAAGCGGTGAATCCCACGATGTACGTGCACCAGACTACGATGACTGGACAACCGAAAACGAAGATGGCTTCAAAGGCTTAAACGGTGACATTATTGTTTGGAACCCAGTATTACAAGACGCATTTGAAATCTCTTCAATGGGGATCCGTGTCAGTCCTGAATGTTTAACTCGCCAACTCGCATTAACAGGTGATGAAAAACGTATGGAACTGGAATGGCATCAAGCGTTAGCCAAAGGTGAAATGCCGCAATCTATCGGTGGTGGTATTGGTCAATCTCGTTTAGTGATGTTACTGCTGCAACGTCAACATATCGGTCAAGTTCAGTGTGGTGTTTGGTCACCAGAAATGGCTGAAACTGTTGAAGATATGCTGTAATTAGCGATTAAAACGGCGTAGTAGTCGGCTTTTTAGCCCTGTATCAAAGCGCCAGATATGATCAAATATCTTCATGATACCGGGCTTCCCATAATTTGAGACGGATACCGCATGGAAGCGGTATTTACCAACCTTCTGAAGGGACTTAATCTTCTGAATTAACTCATCCGGTAAGCGTTGAGCCACAAAGTCCGAAATGACAACCGCATCGGCATCACTCCACTGTTTTGACTCTAATTTTACCGTTGTTTCTCGTAAACATGCTGCCAAGTCTGTTCCACCACGGAATGTTTGATGCAAGAAGCGCATGCATTGTTCTAAGCCATCCGCAGAGAGAAGGTCATAATGAACAATTTCAGTGGAAAACAGCATCACGTGACAAGCTCGGTTATCCGCCAGCGCGATTTTCATTAAAGCCAGACAGAACGCCTTTGCACAGCGTTCATTGATTCCACCCATAGAACCTGAAGTATCGATACATACCACAAATGGTCCTCTGGGCTGATCTTCATGTTGATGATGGGTCACAGGGCGTAAAACTTTGCGTTCTTGCCAGCTTTCCCCTTGTAAGCGATAGGTAATAAGCTGTTTCTCTAATAACTTGCGGTAGAACTCGAATTCAATATCTTCAAGCCCTAACATCGCAAGCTCAGCTGGTAATAGCCGCAGAATATCGTCACTCTGGTTTAAGCCATTCACTTGTTCAGGTACGGTTTCCGGGACTTTTTCCATCACCGTCATCGGCTCAAGGATCACATTATCATCCAGAATAGATTTGGCTGATTGGCTACGCCCCAGTAGCTGAGCAATTTTTTCGAGCTCGGGTTGCTGGCGCAAAAAATCACTGTAGCGCGCGATTAATTGATCATTATAAGCCGCTGGGTTACTAAACCCTTTGCTCAGATCCCATAATCGCCCAGAAGAGCGCTCATTTTCCCCTAGAATATCCTCAAGATTTCCGCTCAGTGCTAAACGGCGCTGTAATTCCGCCAGCAGTTGCTCTTTTTCCTGTTCTAAGAGTTCTTTATGTAATGTAGTCACCTGCAAAATCAAACTAATACGCCAACGCTGAACAATCAAAGATTGTCGCGCACTGCGATTTTCAATTTTTCCCTTTTGCAGTTGCAGGGCTTCACGGTAAAACGGGGAATCTAACTGCTCGAGCCGTGCTATCACATCGGGTAATTGCGTGAAAAACTTATCAGTGGGAATGCCCAATGACTTCTGATATAGCCCAAATTCTTCAGAAAGTTGCTGAGGAACTAACGCATCTTGCAGCTTCTGTTTAAGGTCTTTTTTCCAACTGGAGAGATCTTTTAATAGCGCCTTTTTCAATCGAGGATGCTTTTCAAAGAAAACCGCCAGCTGTGGGGTGGCGAGAAGAGAAATAATAATCTCTTCAATCAGCTGGCTTTCATTCACCGAAAGCAATAATTCGAGGGACGCTAGGCTCATCATAATGAGTTAGTCACCTTTCCCATAATTTGCTGGCGGAGTTGGGTCAATTTATCGCTAAGCTTAATAAAGCTCTCTTCAACATCCGCGAGCCAGTGCGCCTCGATAAACAGGTTAGGTTGCTGCTTCTCAAACTGATATTTAGCCCCTTGGATCTCATTTTGGATGGCATCAAGCTTATCCAACCACTCTTTATTATTGGTTGTCGGTGCGGCTGTAGGGTTTTTATCTTGTAAATATAAGGTTGATGCTTGATGGCTAACATCTAATAGTTGGATCTGGTTTAAATTATTCACTTCAGCGGCTAGCTCTTGCGCGAAACCAATCCCATTAAGATGAGCGGATAAGGTGGTGCCTTTATTAAGGAAATTTGCCAGTGATTTTTTCTCGGTGGTAATAAAGGTCACTTTCATATTATGTAGCTGTAATGGGCGATGCAAAAATAGGGTTACACGCCCTTCGCTAATATTCTCAGGCAACATATAAGAGGCTTTTCGTGCAAACATCGCGTTATTTTTTAAAACTTTAAAAGCATCTTGGTTATTTTGATCTTGGGTGGATGACATCCACTGTTGGTAAACTTGCTCAATTTCTCGTGTAAATTTACGTTGTTGCCAACCATCTTCTTGTACTAATGACTTGAGCAATTGGGGCAGTAAGTTCATTGACTGCATATCGTGCCATAAGCAATCTTTGAGTAGCACAATATCCAACGGTGAAACAGAGTTTCGACCATTAAAGAATGCGCTAGCCTGCAATAAATAAACGGCTTTTTTCCAACGTCTATCAGAGACATACAGATTCTTCTCTGTGGCATCAATTTGTTGGCGTAATTGGTAAATCAATTCAAAACAGTGATCGGGCAGCGAAACCTTGGGAATTTCTTTTTGCCATTCTCGGTACTCTTCTTCACTGATTTTTAGGTGATCAGGAACCAAATTTTCTTCTTGCTGAGATTTGCCAGTCAGCAGCGCACGGAAATTTTGTTTCTCTTGTACTTTATCCAGCCAAATTCGCAGCAACATCCTATCAAACAGCGCTTCAAGACTATTATCCGCATCCGGTAGCTCGTTGGATGCGGTGACTAGCAAGCGCATTGGGATATTTTTCTCTTCATCCCCATTACGGAATTTGCGTTCATTTATGGCAGTTAGTAAGGTATTTAAGATGGCAGGGCCTGCTTTCCAAATTTCATCCAAAAACACCACTTCCGCATCGGGCAGGTATCCTTTGGTTAAACGCTCATAACGCCCTTCATCTTTTAAGGCTTGAATGGAAAGCGGTCCAAAAATTTCTTCGGGGGTAGAAAAGCGCGTCATTAAATATTCAAACGCATTCGCTTGGCGGAAGGCATATTTCATGCGGCGGGCAATTAAGCTTTTCGCTATCCCAGGAGGACCCAGCAAGAACACGCTTTCCCCACTCAGCGTGGCGAGCAAACACAAACGAATAGCTTGCTGACGTTCATACAAACCACCTTCAAGGTAGTTGCTTAATTGGGCTATCCGTTCTGCTAATTGCATAAGGTGTTCCTTTTCTCTAAATAACTCTTCTAAGGGTTAGAGGGAGATGGTTATTGGCCAAGCTATTGCTAGGTTAGCTGTCCTTTTATTCATTGTGCAATCAGTTTTGTGATTTTTCTTTGATGTTATTTCGGATAAAGAGCAACAAATTTAGGTTGTAGCGAACAACTGAGTATTAATTAAGCAGGAACGATTCAGCGACAACTTATTCAATAAGTTAGCTTTTTATGTGTAAAAATAGGCTAACGAAACGTTTCGATAGTGATCACAAAACCAAGATAAGAACATTGAGTTGTGACTATTCTTTACTATTATTGTATAAGCGAAACGTTTCGCTCATGCAGAGCCAAAACTCGAAAGTAGAAAAAACAGACTAAAAACGGTGGTAAAGAATGAAGAAAGGTATGTTGCTTAACTCAAATGTTGCTTCCGTGATTGCAAAACTCGGTCATACCGACCATATCACGTTGGGAGATGCAGGTTTACCCATTCCTGCCAGCGCTGAACGTATCGATCTGGCTGTGACGCAAGGACTACCGGATTTTATGTCTGTTTTGCGAGTGATTACCCAAGAGATGCAGATAGAAAAAGCGATACTTGCTCAAGAAATCAGCAAAATAAATCCTCAAATGGAAAAAGCCATTTTAGCCCATCTTCATGAATTGGAAGCGGCACAGGGAAACCATATTGAAGTCATCTATTGCAGCCATGAACATTTCAAGCAACGCACTCATGAAAGCAAAGCCGTGATCCGAACAGGGGAATGTTCACCATACGCTAATATCATTCTTTGTTCTGGTGTGACTTTCTGAGGTGACTATGCAACCTTTATTAGAACTTATTGGCATTGATAAAGCCTTTCCCGGAGTAAAAGCTCTCTCGGGAGCCGCCTTAAAAGTCTACCCTGGTCGAGTGATGGCGCTGGTGGGGGAAAATGGTGCGGGTAAATCCACCATGATGAAAGTGCTCACGGGGATCTACAACAAAGATGCGGGCGCGATCCGTTACCTTGGTAAAGAAGTCGTGTTTAATGGTCCGAAAAGTTCCCAAGAAGCGGGGATCGGGATCATTCACCAAGAACTGAATTTAATTCCTGAACTTACCATCGCTGAAAACATTTTTTTAGGTCGCGAATTTGTGAACAAATTCGGCAAAATCGACTGGAAAAAAATGTTCAGCGAATCAGACAAACTGCTCCAGCGATTAAACCTTGATTACGATAGCCACCAAACTATCGCCGAATTATCTATCGGTGAACAACAAATGGTGGAAATTGCCAAAGTTCTCAGCTTTCAGTCTCAAGTCATCATTATGGATGAACCGACAGACGCACTGACCGATACCGAAACTGCCTCACTCTTTCGCGTGATTGAAGATTTAAAATCCCAAGGCTGTGGCATTGTGTATATCTCTCACCGTTTAAAAGAGATCTTCGAAATTTGCGACGACGTGACTGTTTTTCGTGATGGCCAGTTTATTGGTGAAAAGCCAGTCAGTGAATTAGAAGAAGAAAAATTGATTGAGATGATGGTAGGACGCAAACTGGAAGACCAATATCCGCGAGTCGATGTACCTGTTGGCGATATTCGCCTGCAAGTTGAAAATGTTTCTGGCCCCGGTGTCACCAATGCCAGTTTCACGCTAAGAAGCGGTGAAATTTTAGGTGTTTCAGGTTTGATGGGCGCAGGACGTACGGAGCTGATGAAAATCATCTACGGTGCAGCTTCGAAAAAATCCGGCAATATCCAGTTAGAAGGTAAAAACGTCACCTTAAAAACCCCGCAAGATGGTTTGAATAACGGCATCGTTTATATTTCGGAAGACCGTAAGCGCGATGGGTTAGTGCTGGGGATGTCAGTAAAAGAAAATATGTCCTTAACGGCATTAGGTTACTTCAGCCACTTTGGCGGCACATTAAAACATGGCGAAGAGCAAATGACCGTGGGGGATTTTATCCGCTTATTTAATATTAAAACCCCATCCATGGACCAAATTATTGGCAACTTATCTGGTGGTAACCAGCAAAAAGTGGCTATTGCCCGTGGACTAATGACACGACCGAAAGTGCTTATCCTCGATGAGCCAACCCGTGGTGTCGACGTCGGGGCAAAAAAAGAGATCTACCAACTAATCAACCAATTTAAAAAAGAAGGGCTGAGTATCATCCTCGTATCTTCAGAAATGCCTGAAGTGATTGGGATGAGCGATCGCATTTTGGTTATGCATGAAGGGCATATCAGCGGCGAATTCTCTGCCAAAGAAGCAACGCAGGAAGCCTTAATGGCGGCCGCAGTCGGTAAAAATTACGGCTCAGTTCAGGAGTTAACAGCATGAGTTCAACAACCGCACCATCAAAACGCTACTTCAGCAAAGCATGGCTAATGGAGCAAAAATCCTTAATCGCCCTATTAGTCTTAATTGCGATTGTTTCAACCCTAAGCCCTAACTTTTTTACGGTCAACAACCTGTTTAACATCCTGCAACAGACTTCTGTGAATGCGATTATGGCGGTGGGAATGACATTAGTGATTCTTACGTCGGGGATTGATTTGTCTGTGGGATCACTATTGGCATTAACAGGCGCAGTAGCTGCATCGATGGTCGGAGCTGAAGTGAATGCCTTTGTTGCTGTCGCAGGAGCATTAGCGCTCGGTGCTGCAATTGGTGCATGTACAGGGGTGATTGTTGCAAAAGGTAAAGTCCAAGCTTTTATCGCCACATTGGTCATGATGCTATTACTACGTGGTGTAACCCGGGTTTATACCGATGGCAGCCCAATCAATACGGGTTTTAGTGATAACGCCGATTTATTTGGTTGGTTTGGTATTGGTCGCCCATTAGGTATTCCTACCCCAGTATGGTTAATGGTTATCGTCTTTGCGGCGGCTTGGTACATGCTACACCACACTCGCTTAGGTCGTTATATCTATGCGTTAGGCGGAAATGAATCAGCGACCCGCTTATCCGGTATTAATGTCGATAAAATTAAAATTATCGTTTACTCCTTGTGTGGTTTATTAGCAGCGCTGGCGAGTGTGATTGAAGTTGCACGTTTATCTTCAGCTCAGCCAATGGCGGGTAACGGTTATGAACTGGATGCGATTGCTGCGGTTGTACTGGGTGGCACAAGCCTTGCTGGTGGTAAAGGGCGCATTGTAGGTACGCTGATTGGTGCGCTGATCCTTGGTTTCTTAAACAATGGTTTGAACTTACTCGGTATTTCCTCGAACTACCAAATGATCGTAAAAGCCGTTGTGATTTTATTAGCTGTACTTGTTGATAACAAAAAATAGTGATTCTGACCCCTACCCGATAATGACAGGAATTTTCTTATGAAACTGAACAAATTAGCGACTTTATTTACCGCTTTTGCACTAACAGCAACCGTCAGTGTGAACGCGATGGCCAAAGAGAGCATTGCGCTGGTTATTTCAACCCTGAACAACCCATTCTTTGTGACTATGAAAGATGCGGCACAAAAAGAAGCGGACAAACTGGGTTATGAACTGATTGTTTTGGATTCTCAAGATAACCCGGCGAAAGAGTTAGCGAATGTCCAAGATTTAACGGTACGTGGTACCAAATTAATGCTGATCAACCCAACTGACTCTGACGCAGTGGGTAACTCTATCCTGATGGCTAACAAAGCGAAAATCCCCGTGATCACCTTAGACCGCGCCGCTAACAAAGGTGAAGTGGTGAGCCATGTTGCTTCTGATAACCGCATGGGTGGAAAAATGGCGGCAGACTTTATTGCCAAGAAAACGGGCAATGACGCCAAAGTTATTCAATTAGAAGGGATTTCTGGAACGTCGGCAGCTCGTGAACGTGGTGAAGGTTTCAATACGGGTGCGAAAGAGCATAAATTCAACGTATTAGCGAGCCAACCTGCGGATTTCGACAGAACTAAAGGCTTGAACGTTATGCAAAACTTATTGACAGCGCACCCTGCAGTTCAAGCTGTTTTTGCACAAAACGATGAAATGGCATTAGGTGCGTTAAGAGCATTACAAACTGCTGGTCGTGATGACGTTTTAGTGGTTGGTTTTGATGGCACCAATGACGGTATCAAAGCAGTTCAAGGCGGAAAATTAGGCGCGACGATTGCTCAGCGCCCAGATCAAATTGGTATTGTTGGGGTGCAGATCGCAGATAAAGTATTAAAAGGCGAGAAAGTTGAAGCAACAGTTCCCGTTGAATTAGAACTCGTGGTAAAACAATAAATCTATATAAAGTAATTATCCTTGATAAAACAATAAGATTGGTAAATCGCCGTGAAACTTTGCGGCGGTTTATTTAATTGCGTAGCGAAAGGACATAAATGTGATGGCAGCAGCTAAACTGGTTGTTTTAGGTAGTATCAACGTTGACCACATTCTCAATGTGCAGCAGTTTCCCCAGCCAGGCGAAACAGTAAGAGGTGATAGTTACCAAGTTGCTTTCGGCGGTAAAGGCGCGAACCAAGCAGTCGCCGCAGGTCGTAGTGGTGCTGATATCACATTTATTGCTTGTGTCGGTGATGACGATGTCGGCGTCAGCATCAAAAAACAACTGCAAAAAGATACGATTAAGATTGATTGCATCGACTCAGTTGCTGGCGAAACCACGGGTGTTGCACTTATTTACGTAAACGGGCAAGGCGAAAATATTATTGGGATTAATGCTGGGGCTAATGGTCATCTCTCCACAGAGCGACTGGCAGGGTATCAGCAAAAAATTGTCGATGCGGATGCGCTATTGATGCAGCTTGAGTCCCCAATTGAAACTGTCCAAATGGCCGCTGAGATTGCGCGCCAACATCAAACCCAAGTGATCTTAAATCCTGCGCCTGCACAAGCGTTACCTGATTCGCTACTGTCGCTGGTGGATGTGATCACGCCAAACGAAACGGAAGCGGAGCATTTAACGGGCATCGCTGTTAATGATGAAGAAGGCGCACAAAAAGCAGCACAAGCACTGCATCAAAAAGGCATTAATAAAGTGATGATTACATTGGGTGCCAGAGGGGTTTGGTTCAGTGAATCTGGCAAGCAAGGCAAAATAATTCCGGGCTTTAAAGTGAAAGCGGTGGACACCATTGCAGCAGGTGATACATTCAATGGGGCGTATGTAACCGCGCTACTTGAAGGTCAGTCCGATGAAGATGCGATTGTCTTTGCCCATGCGGCTGCTGCAATTGCAGTGACGCGTCCCGGCGCACAACCTTCTGTTCCATGGCGTAATGAAATAGACCAGTTTCTTCTTCAATAGGATAAATTTGTGGCAACAATGAAAGATGTTGCTCGCCTTGCTGGCGTGTCAACATCCACCGTCTCCCATGTTATCAATCAAAATCGCTATGTTAGCGAAAGCGTTACTTCACGGGTAAAAAGTGCCATCGAACAACTCAACTATGCGCCATCGGCCTTAGCGAGAAGTTTGAAGATGAACCGCACCAATACCATTGGAATGTTACTGACAGCCAGTAATAACCCGTTTTATGCGGAAGTCGTGCGTGGTGTAGAACGTAGTTGCTACGAATTGGGTTACAGTTTGATCCTGTGTAACACCGAAGGGGATTTTAAGCGGATGGATCATAGCTTAGAAACTCTTCTGCAAAAACGCGTCGATGGGCTTCTTATTATGTGCACCGAAGCGCAAGGTCCATCCAAAGCGGTATTTTCTCGTTATCCCTCCGTTCCTACAGTAATGATGGACTGGTCTCCGTTTGAATCAGCCGGAGATATTATTCAGGATAACTCGTTCCTCGGCGGTGAAATCGCCACGCGTCATTTAATCGATGCTGGGTTTACTCGAATCGCCTGTATTGCCGGTCCTCAAGATAAATCTCCCGCGCAAGCGCGTTATCAAGGTTTTCTTCATGCCATGAAGGCTGCATCCCTCAAAATCCACGAAGAATATATTATCTTTAGTGATTTTGAATTTTCAGGTGGATTTGATTCAATGAATAAGCTTTTGGCGTTATCGAATCCTCCAGATGCTATTTTTGCGGGGAATGACGCGATGGCGGTCGGTGCTTACCAAGCTATTTACCAAAAAGGCATGAAAGTACCTGACGACATTTCCATTATTGGTTATGACGATATTGCACTCTCTTCTTATATGATCCCACCACTTACCACTGTTCATCAGCCAAAGGATGAACTTGGTCAGCAAGCGGTTAACCAACTTATTTATCGAATGGATAACCCAGATGCGGAACCATCTATTTTAGTTTTAACGCCAAAACTCGTGGAACGCCAATCAGTGAGGAAACGCTAATTCTGCGTTTTCTCAGATTTTTTGCTTTTGCCTTTAATCAAATTATCACCATCAGTTTTACTGAGTAATAAAAACACAAAGGCAGAAAGTAACGTGATAGCCCCGATAGTAATAAAGGTGTAATGGAAGTTATCCACGACATTACTATTTGGCTGGTTATCAAAAAAGCTCAAAATAGTGGCGCTCACCGCGATCCCAAAGCTAATCGAAAGTTGCTGAGTCACCGCTAGCATACTGTTGCCAGCGCTAGCATTATTATCCGTTAAATCCGCTAGGCAAATGGTATTCATGGCAGTGAACTGGGTGGACATCACCATCCCTAAAACAAACAACGGAACGATAAGCAGATAAATCGACATATCTGGAGATTGCAGCGAAAACTGCGAGACCATCAACCCAATAATCACCGTGACAGTAAATAGCGTATTACGGTATCCAAATCGGGTTAGAATTCTTGTGACTGCGGACTTTGCCGTAATCGAGCCAATGGCCAGCGGAGCCATCATCATTCCCGCCACCACCGCTTCATAACCAAATCCCACTTGCAGCATCAATGGCATTAAGAATGGAATGCTTCCAGTACCTAATCGAGTGGCGATGTTACCGCTAATACCGATGGAAAAGGTTCTTGTCTTAAATAAGTTGAGCGGAATAATAGCGTGCTTAATGCGCCTTGCGTGAAGTATATAAAGAAGAAGACAAAGAAAACCGCCCAGAACAATAGCCAAAGGAATATAGCTAGATAATGATTTATCGCCGAACAGATCCAGACTGACTGAGAGCATGACCAAGCCAAACCCAAATAAAAGAAAGCCAAGGGTATCAAACTTACGTTTTGGCATTTTAAAATCAGGCATATGTTTTAATGCATACACAATCCCAAGCACACCAATAGGGATATTAATAATGAATATCCAATGCCATGTGGCATAGGTGACGAGAATACCACCTAATAGAGGTCCTAAGATGGGGCCGACTAATCCAGGGATGGTGACAAAATTCAATATAGGTAGAAGTTCACTGCGCGGATACGCCCGAATTAATGCGAGTCGCGCTACTGGCATCATCATCGCCCCGCCAATTCCTTGGATAACGCGAGAAATAACAAGCACTGTTAATGAAGGGGAAAGAGCGCAGAGCAATGATCCTAAAGAAAACAGAGAAACCGCAATAATAAAAATACGTCGAGTACCAAATCTATCGGCAAACCAACCACTCACCGGAATTAACAGTGCAACTGTTAGGGTATAGCTCACCACGGCAGATTGCATCGCTAATGGGGAGTGATGCAAACTTTTGGCGATATCAGGCAGTGCCGTATTCAATATCGTGGCATCTAACGCTTGCATAAAGAAAGCCATCGCGGCAATCCATGGCAAACCCGACATATTTTTAGCAGTTTTAAACATCCGTTACCTATTGATAAATTTGGTGAGCGAATTCGTTCTGTTAGCTTATTTGTTCATTGTCGTTAATAAGGTATAGCAGAGATCGTAAGCTTCACGACTATTGCCATTAATAATAGCATCAGCAAGTTGTTGATGAAGTTCCACTTCAATCGCATCATTTTCTGTTATTGCATCAAAATAAAGCTGGTACACCGACCTAAACAGATTCGCGAACGAAATTAAAAAAGGATTACAGCACGCCCGATAGATAGTGAGATGAAAACGAAAATCAACTTTTACCCAGTGAGGTCTATCGAACTCTTTTTCTAAGGTTACCATTTCATTTGATAGTAATTGTAGAGACTGTTTTTGTTCTTCTGTGGCATTCAGTGCAGCGAGATAGCAAGCTTGAGGCTCAATGGCGAGACGAACAACTTGAAAGTGTGTAATTACCACTGACTTTTCTTCGCTGTTAATCCACCAATTTAATAAGTCTTGGTCGAGAAAGTTCCAATTCGATGAGGGCATGACTCGTGTACCAATTCGAGGGCGAGCTAAAACCATGCCTTTTGCTGCTAATGTTTTAATGGCTTCTCTTATGGCGGTTCGGCTGGCATTAAACTGCTTTGATAATTCTAATTCACTGGGAAGAATAGAGTCAGATAAGTAGGTGCCTTTTAATATGAGCTGTCCAAGACTCCGCGCAATAATAAAAGAGAGGTTTTTTTGTGAGGCATTTTGTTGCTTGCTCAATTCCATAATTCATCTCATACAGATACTAATCAATGATATGTTACGTGAGTAAATCAATTATTGCTGCTGAAATAGTCAAAAAACAGTAGTAATTTACGCTATTAAGTCATATTTGACTAAAAAAAACGCGAACGAAATAAATATGTAAAAAAACACTTGCGAGATTTTTCGAGCTCCCTATAATGCGCATCCGTTGTCACGACAAACCGGCTCGAAGAAAACCTCGAAGCCCCGTGATAACAGAGGTGAAGAAAGAAAATAGTTGAAAATAATCGCTTGACTTTCTAAATAAAAAACGTAGTATACGACACCTCGCGACAACGACCTAAAGTCGATAATCAAAAGATTAAGTCGCACCGCTCTTTAACAATTTATCAGACAATCTGTGTGGGCACTCACAGGACACTATCAAAAAAATATTTGATTTTAAGTCTTGAAGAGTGACTAACACGTTAATTCATATATATGAACTAATAGGTAATTTGGTTTCTTCGGAAATCAAACGACAGTAACATTCTTTGAGCATCAAGCTTTTTAATTGAAGAGTTTGATCATGGCTCAGATTGAACGCTGGCGGCAGGCCTAACACATGCAAGTCGAGCGGTAACAGGGGAAGCTTGCTTCTCGCTGACGAGCGGCGGACGGGTGAGTAATGTATGGGGATCTGCCCGATAGAGGGGGATAACTACTGGAAACGGTAGCTAATACCGCATAATCTCTTAGGAGCAAAGCAGGGGAACTTCGGTCCTTGCGCTATCGGATGAACCCATATGGGATTAGCTAGTTGGTGAGGTAATGGCTCACCAAGGCGACGATCCCTAGCTGGTCTGAGAGGATGATCAGCCACACTGGGACTGAGACACGGCCCAGACTCCTACGGGAGGCAGCAGTGGGGAATATTGCACAATGGGCGCAAGCCTGATGCAGCCATGCCGCGTGTATGAAGAAGGCCTTAGGGTTGTAAAGTACTTTCAGTTGGGAGGAAGGCGTTGATGCTAATATCATCAACGATTGACGTTACCAACAGAAGAAGCACCGGCTAACTCCGTGCCAGCAGCCGCGGTAATACGGAGGGTGCAAGCGTTAATCGGAATTACTGGGCGTAAAGCGCACGCAGGCGGTTGATTAAGTTAGATGTGAAATCCCCGGGCTTAACCTGGGAATGGCATCTAAGACTGGTCAGCTAGAGTCTTGTAGAGGGGGGTAGAATTCCATGTGTAGCGGTGAAATGCGTAGAGATGTGGAGGAATACCGGTGGCGAAGGCGGCCCCCTGGACAAAGACTGACGCTCAGGTGCGAAAGCGTGGGGAGCAAACAGGATTAGATACCCTGGTAGTCCACGCTGTAAACGATGTCGATTTGGAGGTTGTTCCCTTGAGGAGTGGCTTCCGGAGCTAACGCGTTAAATCGACCGCCTGGGGAGTACGGCCGCAAGGTTAAAACTCAAATGAATTGACGGGGGCCCGCACAAGCGGTGGAGCATGTGGTTTAATTCGATGCAACGCGAAGAACCTTACCTACTCTTGACATCCAGAGAACTTAGCAGAGATGCTTTGGTGCCTTCGGGAACTCTGAGACAGGTGCTGCATGGCTGTCGTCAGCTCGTGTTGTGAAATGTTGGGTTAAGTCCCGCAACGAGCGCAACCCTTATCCTTTGTTGCCAGCGATTCGGTCGGGAACTCAAAGGAGACTGCCGGTGATAAACCGGAGGAAGGTGGGGATGACGTCAAGTCATCATGGCCCTTACGAGTAGGGCTACACACGTGCTACAATGGCGTATACAAAGAGAAGCGACCTCGCGAGAGCAAGCGGAACTCATAAAGTACGTCGTAGTCCGGATTGGAGTCTGCAACTCGACTCCATGAAGTCGGAATCGCTAGTAATCGTAGATCAGAATGCTACGGTGAATACGTTCCCGGGCCTTGTACACACCGCCCGTCACACCATGGGAGTGGGTTGCAAAAGAAGTAGGTAGCTTAACCTTCGGGAGGGCGCTTACCACTTTGTGATTCATGACTGGGGTGAAGTCGTAACAAGGTAACCGTAGGGGAACCTGCGGTTGGATCACCTCCTTACCATTGAAGTGT
>NZ_WLUL01000015.1:0-27850 GCF_009706585.1 Providencia sp. wls1916 | reverse complement strand
TGTCTAAAGAAAAATTTGAACGTTCAAAACCGCACGTTAACGTTGGTACAATCGGCCACGTTGACCATGGTAAAACTACCCTGACAGCAGCAATCACTACTGTTCTGGCGAAAACTTACGGCGGTAACGCTCGTGCATTCGACCAAATCGATAACGCACCAGAAGAAAAAGCGCGTGGTATCACCATTTCTACTTCTCACGTAGAATACGATACTCCAACTCGCCACTACGCACACGTAGACTGCCCAGGTCACGCCGACTATGTTAAAAACATGATCACTGGTGCTGCGCAGATGGACGGTGCAATTCTGGTTGTTGCTGCGACTGATGGCCCAATGCCACAAACTCGTGAGCACATCCTGTTAGGTCGCCAAGTAGGTGTTCCTTACATCATCGTTTTCCTGAACAAATGTGACATGGTAGACGACGAAGAACTGTTAGAATTAGTTGAAATGGAAGTTCGTGAACTTCTGTCTCAATACGATTTCCCAGGCGACGACACTCCAGTTGTTCGCGGTTCAGCACTGAAAGCGCTGGAAGGCAACCCAGAGTGGGAAGCGAAAATTGTTGAATTAGCAGGCTACCTGGATTCTTACATCCCAGAACCAGAGCGTGCAATTGATAAGCCATTCCTGCTGCCAATCGAAGACGTATTCTCAATCTCTGGTCGTGGTACAGTAGTAACAGGCCGTGTTGAGCGTGGTATCATCAAAGTTGGTGAAGAAGTTGAAATCGTTGGTATCCAAGCAACGGCTAAGACGACTTGTACTGGCGTTGAAATGTTCCGTAAACTGCTGGACGAAGGTCGTGCGGGTGAGAACGTTGGTGTTCTGCTGCGTGGTACTAAGCGTGAAGAAATTCAACGTGGTCAAGTACTGGCTAAACCAGGTTCAATCAAGCCACACACTCAATTCGAATCAGAAGTTTATATTCTGAGCAAAGATGAAGGTGGTCGTCATACTCCATTCTTCAAAGGCTACCGTCCACAGTTCTACTTCCGTACAACTGACGTAACCGGTACTATCGAACTGCCAGAAGGCGTAGAGATGGTAATGCCAGGCGATAACATCAACATGATCGTGACTCTGATTCACCCAATCGCGATGGATGATGGTTTACGTTTCGCAATCCGTGAAGGTGGTCGTACTGTAGGTGCGGGTGTTGTTGCAAAAATCATTGCATAATACCGCTCTTTCTGAATAAGAAAGAACCACAGAAAAAGGGACGTCTTAGGACGTCCTTTTTGTTTTTATATAGCTCATTAATTTGTTTTATTTTCAAATATTGCAATTAATGATAATTGAAATGCCAATCATTTTCATTTAAACTTGCTGTATGTAATTTGTGCAGGTAAATGATCATGTATGTATGCCTTTGTGAAGCAATCACTGATAAACAAATCAGGAACGTGGCGCGTAAATATCATGTCACCTCTTTGAAAGGGCTACGTCAGATTTTGCCAGTAGGGCGCGAATGCGGAAAATGTATCCGACAAACGCGCGAGATTCTGCAGGAAGAACTTCAGCATCTAGAAGAACAGTGTATTGAACACGTCGCATAACCCTTTCACATACCCCTTTATTGTTCAGTTAAAATTCGTCACGCAGATAACTGTGTAAATATTATTCTTATCATCAATTTCAGTACTACACTTATAGGACTGGAAGCGATGGAGGTAATATGAAAGGCGATAAAAAAATGATAGCCCACTTAAATAAATTGCTGGGCAATGAACTTGTTGCAATTAATCAATATTTTCTACATGCCCGGATGTTTAAAAATTGGGGGCTAACTAAACTCAATGAAATGGAATATCACGAGTCGATTGATGAAATGAAACACGCGGATAAGTACATTGAGCGCATTTTATTTCTCGAAGGTATTCCGAATCTACAAGATCTAGGTAAGCTGAACATTGGTGAAGATGTCGAAGAGATGCTTGCTTCAGATTTGAAATTAGAACTCGATGGCGCCAAAAATTTAAAAGAAGCTATTAGCTATGCGGATTCAATCCATGATTATGTTAGCCGAGATTTAATGATAGAAATTCTTGCAGATGAAGAAAATCATATAGATTGGATTGAAACTCAGCTGGAATTGATCAAACGTTTAGGTATTCAAAACTATCTTCAAGCACAAGTTATCGAAGAATAGTTTTGTATGATTGGCGAAAACATAATTAGGCCCAGTAATGGGCCTTTTTTATATCTGCTAAATTTGCACATCAGAAAATTCGCACATATTTTCCCCGATTGCTTGCGTTTCGCGATAAATTACGTATAATGCGCGGGCTTACTGATGAGTAAGCCCTAAATTTTAGGACTGAAATCTCAGTATTGAGTCAACGATTTGTTGCTCATTTAGACAATACTCCCGATATGGGGGTTACATCAAGAACGATTACACTCCCCTATCAATCGAAATGGGTGCGAGGAGTAATCATTTACGTTTATAAAATAGTTGGAGCTCTGGTCTCATGCAGAACCAAAGAATCCGTATCCGCCTGAAAGCTTTTGATCATCGTTTAATCGATCAATCAACTGCGGAAATCGTAGAGACTGCTAAGCGCACTGGTGCGCAAGTACGTGGTCCTATCCCGCTGCCGACACGTAAAGAGCGTTTTACCGTTCTGATCTCTCCGCACGTTAACAAAGACGCGCGTGATCAGTACGAAATTCGCACTCACAAACGTCTGGTTGACATCGTTGAGCCAACCGAGAAGACCGTTGATGCTCTGATGCGTCTGGATCTGGCTGCCGGCGTTGACGTGCAGATCAGCCTGGGTTAATCAGGTCGTCGAACGATTGAGAGGTTGAAACAATGATTGGTTTAGTCGGTAAGAAAGTGGGAATGACTCGTATCTTCACTGAAGATGGCGTATCTATCCCTGTAACTGTTATCGAAATTGAAAATAACCGCGTTACTCAGGTTAAAACTGCAGAAACTGACGGTTACAATGCAATTCAGGTTACTACTGGTAGCAAAAAAGCTAACCGTGTAACTAAGCCTGAAGCAGGTCATTTCGCTAAAGCTGGCGTTGAAGCTGGCCGCATTCTGCGTGAATTCCGTACTGAAGAGGGTACTGAATTTAACGTAGGTCAAAGCATTAGCGTTGAAATTTTCGCTGACGTTAAAAAAGTCGACGTTACTGGTACATCTAAAGGTAAAGGTTTTGCCGGCACAGTTAAGCGCTGGAATTTCCGTACTCAAGATGCTACTCACGGTAACTCCTTGTCTCACCGTGTTCCGGGTTCTATCGGTCAGAACCAGACTCCGGGCAAAGTGTTTAAAGGCAAGAAAATGGCAGGCCAACTGGGTAATGAACGTGTAACTGTTCAAAGCTTAGATGTAGTACGTGTTGACGCTGAGCGCAACCTGCTGCTGGTCAAAGGTGCTGTTCCAGGAGCAACTGGCAGCAACCTGATCGTAAAACCGGCTGTCAAGGCTTAACGTCGAGGAGATAGGAATGGAATTGGTAATGAAAGACGCGCAAAGCGCGCTGACTGTTTCCGAAACTACCTTCGGGCGTGATTTCAATGAAGCGCTTGTTCACCAAGTAGTTGTTGCGTATGCAGCTGGTGCTCGTCAAGGTACTCGTGCTCAGAAAACTCGTGCTGAAGTTTCTGGTTCTGGTAAAAAACCATGGCGTCAAAAAGGCACAGGCCGTGCACGTTCTGGTTCAATCAAGAGCCCAATCTGGCGCTCTGGTGGTGTTAGCTTCGCAGCTAAACCACAGGACCACAGTCAAAAAGTTAATAAGAAGATGTACCGCGGTGCTCTGAAAAGCATCCTGTCTGAATTGGTACGTCAAGATCGTCTGATCGTTGTCGAGCAGTTCTCTGTAGAAGCGCCTAAAACTAAGCTGCTGGCACAGAAACTGAAAGATATGGCTCTGCAAGATGTTCTGATCATCACTGCTGAATTAGATGAAAATCTGTTCTTAGCAGCACGTAACCTGTACAAGGTTGACGTTCGTGATGCAGCAGGTATCGACCCAGTTAGCCTGATTGCTTTCGACAAAGTGGTTATGACTGCTGATGCTGTGAAGCAAGTTGAGGAGATGCTGGCATGATCCGTGAAGAACGTCTGCTACAAGTACTGCGCGCGCCGCACGTATCTGAAAAAGCTTCTACAGCGATGGAAAAAAGCAATACCATCGTTCTCAAAGTTGCAAAAGACGCAACTAAAGCAGAAATCAAAGCTGCTGTACAGAAACTGTTTGAAGTTGAAGTTGAAGGTGTTAACACTTTGCTGGTTAAAGGCAAAACTAAACGCCACGGTCAGCGTTCTGGTCGTCGTAGTGACTGGAAAAAAGCTTACGTTACGCTGAAAGAAGGCCAGAATCTGGACTTCGTTAGCGGCGCAGAGTAAGTCGGAGGAGTAAAGAACAATGGCAGTTGTTAAATGTAAACCTACGTCTCCGGGCCGTCGCCACGTTGTTAAAGTGGTTAACCCTGAGCTGCATAAGGGTAAGCCTTATGCTCCGCTGTTAGAAAAAAACAGCAAATCCGGTGGTCGTAACAACAATGGCCGTATCACTACCCGTCATATTGGTGGTGGCCATAAGCAGCATTATCGTTTAGTTGACTTCAAACGCAACAAAGACGGTATCCCTGCAGTTGTTGAACGTTTGGAATATGATCCAAACCGTTCTGCGAACATTGCACTGGTACTATATAAAGACGGTGAACGTCGTTATATTCTTGCACCAAAAGGCCTGAAAGCTGGTGACCAGATTCAATCTGGCGTTGATTCAGCTATCAAAGCTGGTAACGCACTGCCAATGCGCAACATCCCTGTTGGTTCTACAGTTCATAACATCGAACTGAAACCAGGTAAAGGTGGTCAGTTAGCGCGTTCAGCAGGTACTTACGCTCAAATCGTTGCTCGTGATGGTGCTTATGTCACCCTGCGTCTGCGTTCTGGTGAAATGCGTAAAGTTTTAGCTGATTGCCGTGCAACCTTAGGTGAAGTTGGTAACGCTGAGCATATGTTACGAGTTCTCGGTAAAGCTGGTGCTAGCCGCTGGCGTGGTATTCGTCCTACCGTTCGCGGTACTGCGATGAACCCAGTTGACCATCCACATGGTGGTGGTGAAGGCCGTAACTTTGGTAAACACCCAGTAACACCATGGGGCGTTCAGACCAAAGGTAAGAAAACTCGTAGTAACAAGCGTACTGATCAATTCATCGTACGTCATCGTTCTAAAAAATAATTAGAGGATAAGCCATGCCACGTTCTCTCAAGAAAGGTCCTTTTATTGACCTGCACTTGCTGAAGAAGGTAGAGAAAGCGGTGGAAAGCGGAGACAAGAAGCCTCTCAAGACTTGGTCCCGTCGTTCAACGATCTTTCCTAATATGATCGGATTGACCATCGCTGTCCATAATGGTCGTCAGCATGTTCCAGTATTCGTAACCGACGAAATGGTTGGTCACAAACTGGGTGAATTCGCACCGACTCGCACTTATCGCGGCCACGCGGCAGATAAGAAAGCTAAGAAACGTTAAGGATAGGAGGAAGAGATGGAAACTTTAGCTATGCATCGCCACGCTCGTTCTTCTGCCCAGAAGGTTCGCTTAGTAGCCGACCTGATTCGCGGTAAGAAAGTGTCGCAAGCTCTGGAAATTCTGACCTACACCAACAAGAAAGCTGCTGGTTTAGTGAAGAAAGTACTGGAATCTGCTATTGCTAACGCAGAGCAAAACGATGGCGCTGACATTGATGACCTGAAAGTTGCGAAAATTTTCGTAGACGAAGGTCCAACTATGAAACGCATCATGCCGCGTGCGAAAGGCCGTGCAGATCGTATTCTTAAGCGCACCAGCCACATTACTGTGGTTGTGTCCGATCGCTGAGACTCTGGAGACTAGCAATGGGTCAGAAAGTACATCCTAATGGTATTCGCCTGGGTATTGTCAAACCTTGGAACTCTACTTGGTATGCGAATACTAATGAATTCGCTGACAACCTAGACAGCGACTTTAAAGTACGCCAGTACTTGAATAAAGAATTGGCAAAAGCGTCAATTTCACGCATCGTAATCGAGCGTCCTGCTAAAAGCATCCGTGTGACTATTCACACTGCTCGCCCAGGTATCGTTATCGGTAAGAAAGGTGAAGACGTTGAAAAACTGCGTAAAACAGTAGCGGATATCGCTGGTGTTCCTGCGCAAATCAATATCGCCGAAGTTCGTAAACCAGAACTGGACGCTAAATTAGTTGCTGACAGCATCTCTTCACAGCTGGAACGTCGTGTTATGTTCCGTCGTGCTATGAAGCGTGCAGTACAGAACGCAATGCGTCTGGGCGCTAAAGGTATCAAAGTTGAAGTCAGTGGCCGTTTAGGCGGTGCTGAAATCGCTCGTACCGAGTGGTATCGTGAAGGCCGTGTGCCACTGCACACATTACGTGCTGACATCGATTACAACACTTCAGAAGCGCACACCACTTATGGTGTTCTCGGCGTTAAGGTATGGATCTTCAAAGGTGAGATTCTGGGTGGTATGGCTGCAGTTGAACAAGCTGAGAAACCAGCTGCTCAACCTAAAAAGCAGCAGCGTAAAGGCCGCAAGTAAGGAGCGTCGCTATGTTACAACCAAAGCGTACAAAATTCCGTAAGGTGCACAAAGGCCGCAACCGTGGTCTGGCGCAAGGTACGGATGTTAGCTTCGGCACTTTCGGTCTTAAAGCTGTTGGCCGTGGTCGTCTGACTGCACGTCAGATCGAAGCGGCACGTCGTGCTATGACCCGTGCTGTTAAGCGTCAAGGTAAAATCTGGATTCGTGTATTCCCAGACAAGCCAATCACTGAAAAGCCACTCGAAGTTCGTATGGGTAAAGGTAAAGGTAACGTAGAATATTGGGTTGCCTTAATTCAGCCTGGTAAAGTCCTGTATGAAATGGACGGTGTGCCTGAAGAGCTGGCTCGTGAAGCATTCTCTCTGGCAGCAGCGAAACTGCCTATCAAAACCACCTTTGTAACTAAGACGGTGATGTAATGAAAGCACAAGAGCTGCGCGAAAAAAGCGTAGAAGAGCTGAACGCTGAACTTTTAAACCTGTTACGTGAGCAATTTAACTTACGTATGCAGGCTGCGAGTGGTCAGCTGCAACAGTCTCATCTAATGAAACAAGTGCGTCGTGATATCGCACGCGTGAAGACTTTACTGACTGAGAAGGCAGGTGCGTAATGAACGATAAAATCCGTACTCTGCAAGGTCGTGTAGTTAGTGACAAAATGGAGAAATCTATTGTTGTTGCTATCGAGCGTATGGTGAAACACCCTCTGTATGGTAAATTCATCCGTCGTACGACTAAATTGCACGTACATGACGAGAACAATGAATGTGGAATTGGTGACGTGGTAGAAATCCGCGAAACTCGTCCACTGTCTAAGACTAAGTCTTGGGCCTTAGTTCGCGTTGTAGAAAAAG
Source organism: Providencia sp. wls1916 (assembly GCF_009706585.1). Lineage (NCBI taxonomy): Bacteria > Pseudomonadati > Pseudomonadota > Gammaproteobacteria > Enterobacterales > Morganellaceae > Providencia > Providencia sp. wls1916. Next base: position 20,419 of record NZ_WLUL01000015.1, on the reverse strand, counting down.
CTGTTCTGTAATAGAATAGATTTTTCGTGATGAATAAACGGCTCTTTTTGATCGAGCCGTTTATTTTTTCCTGTCCAACACGAAGATGTGGTGTTATAATGCCGCGCCCTCGTAGTATGGGTATATTTGAACGGCCTCTTCATAATGAGGTGGCTCAGTAGTAGTTGACATTTAGCGGAGCACTAAAATGATCCAAGAACAGACTATGCTGAACGTGGCCGACAACTCCGGTGCACGTCGCGTAATGTGTATCAAGGTTCTAGGTGGCTCGCACCGTCGCTATGCACATGTAGGCGACATCATTAAAATTACTGTTAAGGAAGCAATTCCACGCGGTAAAGTTAAAAAGGGTGATGTCCTGAAAGCGGTAGTGGTGCGCACCAAGAAGGGTGTACGTCGCCCTGACGGTTCTGTCATTCGCTTCGATGGTAATGCTTGTGTGTTATTAAACAATAACAGTGAGCAAGTAATCGGTACGCGTATTTTTGGGCCGGTAACTCGTGAACTTCGTAATGAGAAGTTTATGAAAATTATCTCTCTGGCACCTGAAGTACTCTAAGGAGCGAACTATGGCAGCGAAAATCCGTCGTGATGACGAAGTTATCGTGCTAACTGGGAAAGACAAAGGTAAGCGCGGTAAAGTAAAGCAGGTTATTTCTTCTAGTAAAGTTATCGTTGAAGGTATCAATCTGGTTAAAAAACATCAGAAGCCAGTTCCGGCTCTGAACCAACCAGGTGGCATCGTTGAAAAAGAAGCGGCTATTCAAGTTTCTAACGTTGCAATCTTTAACGCGGCAACTGGCAAGGCTGACCGTGTAGGCTTTAGATTCGAAGACGGCAAAAAAGTCCGTTTCTTCAAATCTAACAGTGAAACTATCAAGTAATTTTTGGAGTATACGATGGCGAAACTGCATGATTACTATAAAGACGAAGTAGTTAATAAACTCATGACTGAGTTTAACTACACTTCTGTCATGCAAGTCCCTCGGGTCGAGAAGATCACCCTGAATATGGGTGTTGGTGAAGCGATCGCTGATAAAAAACTGCTGGATAACGCAGCAGCTGACTTAACAGCAATCTCTGGTCAAAAACCATTGATCACCAAAGCACGCAAATCTGTTGCAGGCTTCAAAATCCGTCAGGGCTATCCAATCGGCTGTAAAGTAACTCTGCGTGGCGAACGCATGTGGGAGTTCCTTGAGCGTCTGATTTCTATTGCTGTACCACGTATTCGTGACTTCCGTGGCTTGTCCGCTAAGTCTTTCGATGGTCGCGGTAACTACAGCATGGGTGTACGTGAACAAATCATCTTCCCTGAAATCGATTACGATAAAGTGGATCGTGTACGTGGTTTAGATATTACTATCACCACTACTGCGAAATCTGATGATGAAGGTCGCGCACTGTTAGCAGCGTTCAACTTCCCGTTCCGCAAGTAAGGCAGGTTACTCATGGCTAAGAAATCTATGAAAGCGCGTGATGTTAAGCGTGCTAAATTAGCTGAGAAATTCTTCGCAAAACGCGTAGAACTGAAAGCTATCATCTCTGATGTTAAAGCATCTGATGAAGATCGCTGGGACGCTGTTCTCAAGCTGCAAACACTGCCACGTGATTCAAGTCCTTCTCGTCAGCGTAACCGCTGCCGTCAAACTGGGCGTCCGCATGGTTTCCTGCGGAAATTTGGTCTGAGCCGTATTAAAGTCCGTGAAGCCGCTATGCGCGGTGAAATCCCGGGCCTTAAAAAGGCTAGTTGGTAATTGTCACCATATTGAATCACGGGAGTAAAGACAGATGAGCATGCAAGATCCCATCGCGGATATGCTGACCCGTATCCGTAACGGTCAGGCCGCGAATAAAGTTGCGGTCACCATGCCTTCCTCCAAGCTGAAAGTGGCGATTGCCAAAGTGCTGAAGGAAGAAGGTTATATTGAAGATTTTAAAATTGAAGGCGACATCAAGCCAGAATTGGAACTGACTTTACGTTATTTCCAAGGTAAGGCTGTCGTAGAAAGCATCCAGCGTGTAAGCCGCCCAAGTCTGCGCATCTATAAGAAAAAAGATGAGCTGCCACAAGTTATGGCTGGCTTAGGTATCGCTGTTGTTTCTACCTCTAAAGGTGTCATGACTGATCGTGCAGCTCGCCAAGCTGGTCTTGGTGGCGAGATTCTCTGCTACGTAGCTTAATTCGGGAGGAAAGAATGTCTCGTGTGGCAAAAGCACCCGTCGTCATTCCTGCCGGCGTAGAGGTAAAACTCAACGGTCAGGTTATTTCGATCAAGGGTAAAAACGGCGAGCTTACTCGTACTATCCATAATGCAGTTGAAGTTAAACATGAAGATGGCCACTTAACTTTCGCTCCGCGCGAAGGTTTTGCTGATGCATGGGCACAAGCGGGTACTTCTCGCTCACTGCTGAATGCAATGGTTATCGGTGTTACCGAAGGCTTCACCAAAAAACTTCAACTGGTCGGTGTTGGTTACCGTGCAGCAATCAAAGGCAACGCAGTAAGCTTGTCTTTAGGTTTCTCGCATCCGGTTGAACACGCACTGCCAGCAGGCATTACTGCTGAATGTCCAACACAAACTGAAATCGTACTGAAAGGTGCGGATAAGCAAGTGATTGGTCAAGTTGCAGCAGAACTGCGTGCTTACCGTCGTCCTGAGCCTTATAAAGGCAAAGGTGTTCGTTACGCCGATGAAATCGTGCGTACTAAAGAGGCTAAGAAGAAGTAAGGTAACACTATGGATAAGAAAGCAGCTCGTATCCGTCGTGCGACCCGCGCACGCCGCAAGATCCAAGAGTTGGGTGCGACTCGCCTGGTGGTACATCGTACTCCACGCCATATTTATGCGCAGGTTATTGCACCTAACGGTTCTGAAACATTGGTTGCCGCTTCTACTACAGAAAAAGCTATCAATGAGCAAGTGAAATTCACTGGAAACAAAGATGCAGCAGCAGCAGTTGGTAAATTAATTGCTGAGCGTGCACTGGAAAAAGGCATCACTGTTGTTGCTTTTGACCGTTCTGGTTTCCAATATCATGGTAGAGTCCAGGCACTGGCAGATGCTGCCCGTGAAGCTGGCCTTCAGTTCTAAGGTAGAGGTGTAAGATGTCTCACATCGAAAAACAAGCTGGCGAACTGCAGGAAAAGCTGATCGCGGTAAACCGCGTAGCTAAAACCGTTAAAGGTGGCCGTATTTTCAGCTTTACCGCACTGACTGTAGTTGGTGATGGTAACGGTCGCGTTGGTTTTGGTTACGGCAAAGCGCGCGAAGTTCCGGCAGCAATCCAGAAAGCGATGGAAAAAGCCCGTCGCAGTATGAAAACCGTTGCTCTAAACAACGGCACATTATTCCACCCAGTGAAAGGTACACACACCGGTTCTCGCGTGTTTATGCAACCTGCTCACGAAGGTACCGGTATTATTGCCGGTGGTGCAATGCGTGCTGTTTTAGAGGTAGCTGGAGTTCGCAACGTACTGGCTAAAACCTATGGTTCCACTAACCCAATCAACGTGGTTCGTGCAACACTGGATGCTTTAGACAGCATGAAGTCTCCAGAAATGGTCGCAGCTAAGCGTGGAAAATCCGTCGAAGAAATTCTGGGGTAATCAGCCATGGCTAAGACTATTAAAATTACACAAGTTCGCAGTTCAATCGGTCGTCTGCCGAAACACAAGGCAACACTGGTCGGTTTAGGTCTGCGTCGCATTGGTCATACAGTAGAGCGCGAGGATACTCCTGCTGTTCGTGGTATGATCAACTTGGTTTCCTACATGGTTAAAGTTGAGGAGTAAGAGATGCGTTTAAATACTCTGTCTCCGGCTGAAGGTGCCAAGCACGCGCCTAAACGCGTAGGTCGTGGTATCGGTTCTGGTCTGGGTAAAACCGGCGGTCGTGGTCACAAAGGTCAGAAGTCTCGTTCTGGCGGTGGCGTACGTCGTGGTTTCGAAGGTGGCCAGATGCCTTTATACCGTCGTTTACCGAAATTCGGTTTCACTTCACGTAAAGCAATGATCACTGCGGAAATCCGTCTGTCTGATTTTGCTTCTGTTGAAGGCGATGTTATTGATCTGAACGCACTGAAAGCCGCGAACGTTATTGACATCCAGATTGAATACGCAAAAGTTATTCTGTCTGGCGAAGTGAATCGTGCAGTTACTGTACGTGGCCTTCGTGTTACTAAAGGTGCTCGCGCTGCAATCGAAGCTGCCGGCGGTAAAATTGAGGAATAAGTGACAGATGGCTAAACAACCAGGATTAGATTTCCAAAGTGCCAAAGGTGGAGCTGGCGAACTAAAACGCAGACTTTTGTTTGTTATTGGGGCGCTAATTGTTTTCCGAATTGGTTCTTTTATTCCAATCCCTGGTATTGATGCCACTGTGCTTGCCAAATTGCTCGAACAGCAACAAGGCACCATCATTGAAATGTTTAACATGTTCTCTGGTGGTGCTCTTAGCCGTGCTTCTATCTTTGCTCTGGGTATCATGCCGTATATTTCGGCATCGATCATTGTCCAGTTATTATCTGTGGTTAACCCACGATTAGCAGAGATCAAGAAGGAAGGAGAAGCAGGTCGTCGGAAGATAAGCCAATATACTCGCTGGGGTACTCTGGTATTAGCAATATTCCAATCTATTGGTATTGCAATGGGTCTACCGAATATGCCAGGGATGCAGGGATTAGTTCTTGATCCAGGCCTCCCATTCTACTTCACGGCAGTTGTTAGCTTAGTCACAGGAACTATGTTCCTTATGTGGTTAGGTGAGCAGATAACTGAAAGAGGTATCGGTAACGGTATTTCAATTATTATCTTCGCTGGTATCGTTGCGGGTCTCCCGCCGGCTATTGGCCATACCATCGAGCAAGCTCGGCAAGGCGATCTGCACTTCCTCCTGTTGCTGTTGGTTGCGGTATTAGTATTCGCGGTAACTTTCTTTGTAGTGTTTATGGAACGTGGTCAACGTCGTATCGTCGTAAACTACGCTAAACGCCAACAAGGACGCCGTGTCTACGCTGCACAAAGTACACATTTACCGTTAAAAGTGAATATGGCGGGTGTAATTCCTGCAATTTTTGCTTCCAGTATCATACTATTCCCGGGTACAATAGCGTCTTGGTTTGGTGATGGAACTGGCTGGGACTGGCTGACTACAGTATCTATGTACTTACAGCCTGGACAACCGTTATATGTGTTGCTTTATGCCTCTGCGATCATCTTCTTCTGTTTCTTCTATACTGCGTTGGTTTTCAACCCAAGAGAAACAGCAGATAACCTGAAGAAGTCCGGTGCATTTGTACCAGGAATTCGTCCGGGAGAGCAAACGGCCAAGTACATCGATAAGGTAATGACACGATTAACATTAATCGGTGCTCTTTATATTACCTTTATCTGCCTAATCCCGGAGTTCATGCGTGACGCAATGAAAGTACCTTTTTACTTTGGTGGTACTTCCCTCTTAATCGTGGTTGTCGTTATCATGGACTTTATGGCTCAAGTGCAAACTCTGATGATGTCAAGTCAGTATGAGTCTGCATTGAAGAAAGCAAATCTAAAAGGTAAATAATCACGCGAGTGATTATGGTTTGCTTAGAAGTTACGGAGAGTAAAAATGAAAGTTCGTGCTTCCGTCAAGAAATTATGCCGTAACTGCAAAATTATCCGTCGCAATGGTAGCGTTCGTGTGATTTGCAGTGTTGAGCCAAGACATAAACAACGTCAAGGCTAAGAAAAAGCATTTTTTTCTTGCAAAGTTGGGTTGAGCTGGCTAAATTAGCCAGCCAATCTTTTTTATCTAAGATACATTATTGTTTGAGTATCCTGAAAACGGGCTTTTCAGCACAGTAATGTATATTTTAACTTAGGAGTGCATAGTGGCCCGTATAGCAGGCATTAACATTCCTGATCATAAACATACCGTAATCGCTTTAACATCGATTTTCGGCATCGGCAAAACTCGCTCACAGGCTATCTGTGAAGCAACTGGTATTGCTGAAAATGTTAAGATCAGTGAGCTGTCTGAAGAACAAATCGACAAGCTGCGTGACGAAGTTGCTAAATACGTTGTAGAAGGTGACTTACGCCGTGAAATTACCCTGAGCATCAAGCGTCTGATGGACCTTGGATGTTACCGTGGTTTACGTCATCGTCGTGGTCTTCCTGTGCGCGGACAGCGTACTAAGACTAACGCTCGTACCCGCAAGGGTCCGCGTAAGCCGATCAAGAAATAAGTCGGGGTATTGAATAATGGCAAAGGCACCAGTTCGTGCACGTAAGCGTGTAAGAAAACAAGTCTCAGACGGTGTGGCTCATATCCATGCTTCTTTCAACAACACAATCGTTACCATTACTGACCGTCAGGGTAACGCATTAGGTTGGGCAACTGCCGGTGGTTCCGGTTTCCGTGGTTCTCGCAAATCCACTCCGTTCGCAGCTCAAGTTGCGGCAGAGCGTTGCGCAGAAGCTGTGAAAGAATACGGAATCAAAAACCTGGAAGTTATGGTTAAGGGACCGGGTCCGGGTCGCGAATCAACAATTCGTGCTCTGAACGCCGCTGGTTTCCGCATCACTAATATTACTGATGTGACTCCTATCCCTCATAACGGTTGTCGCCCACCGAAAAAACGTCGCGTTTAATACGTTTCGTTTTTTTTAGGACTGTTGGAGAAAGAAAATGGCTAGATATTTGGGTCCTAAGCTCAAGCTGAGCCGTCGCGAAGGAACAGACCTCTTCCTGAAGTCTGGTGTTCGCGCGATTGACACCAAGTGTAAATTAGAACAGGCACCTGGCCAGCACGGTGCGCGTAAACCGCGTCTGTCTGACTATGGTGTTCAGTTACGTGAAAAACAAAAAGTTCGTCGTATTTACGGTGTTCTGGAACGTCAATTCCGTAACTATTATAAAGAAGCAACTCGCCTGAAAGGCAACACAGGTGAAAACCTGCTGACCCTGCTGGAAGGTCGTTTAGATAACGTCGTTTATCGTATGGGCTTTGGCGCAACTCGCGCAGAAGCACGTCAAATGGTTAGCCACAAAGCTATCATGGTAAATGGTCGTGTAGTTAATATCGCTTCTTATCAGGTTTCCCCGAATGACGTTATCAGCGTTCGTGAGAAAGCTAAAAAACAGTCTCGTATCAAGGCTGCTTTAGAGCTGGCTGAACAGCGTGAGAAGCCAACTTGGCTGGAAGTTGATGCTGCTAAAATGGAAGGTGTGTTCAAGCGTATTCCTGAACGTACTGACTTGTCTGCGGACATTAACGAACACCTGATCGTCGAGCTTTACTCCAAGTAAAGCTTAGCACCAAAGAGAGGACACAATGCAGGGTTCTGTGACAGAGTTTCTAAAACCGCGCCTGGTAGATATCGAGCAAGTGAGTTCGACGCACGCTAAGGTGACCCTTGAGCCTTTAGAGCGCGGCTTTGGCCACACTCTAGGTAACGCACTGCGCCGTATTCTGCTTTCGTCTATGCCGGGTTGTGCGGTGACAGAGGTTGAGATTGATGGTGTACTGCATGAGTACAGCACCAAAGAAGGTGTACAGGAAGATATCCTGGAGATTCTCCTCAACCTGAAAGGGCTGGCGGTAAAAGTTCAGGGGAAAGATGAAGTTATTTTAACCTTGAATAAATCTGGCATTGGCCCTGTGACTGCAGCCGACATCATCCATGATGGTGATGTCGAAATCGTCAAGCCACAGCATGTGATCTGCCACCTCACTGACGAAAGCGCATCTGTAAATATGCGTATTAAAGTTCAGCGTGGTCGTGGTTATGTGCCGGCTTCTGCCCGAGTTCATTCGGAAGAAGATGAGCGCCCAATCGGTCGTCTGTTAGTCGATGCTTGCTATAGCCCTGTAGAGCGTATTGCCTACAATGTTGAAGCAGCTCGTGTTGAGCAGCGTACTGACTTGGATAAGTTAGTAATCGAAATGGAAACTAATGGTACAATCGATCCTGAAGAGGCGATTCGCCGTGCAGCTACCATCCTGGCTGAACAACTTGAAGCTTTTGTTGACCTACGTGATGTACGTCAGCCAGAAGTTAAAGAAGAGAAACCAGAATTCGATCCTATCTTACTGCGCCCAGTTGACGATCTGGAATTGACTGTCCGCTCTGCTAACTGCCTCAAAGCAGAAGCTATCCACTACATCGGTGATCTGGTACAGCGTACAGAAGTTGAGTTGCTCAAAACTCCGAACCTCGGTAAGAAATCTCTTACTGAAATTAAGGACGTCTTGGCATCTCGTGGTCTTTCTCTGGGCATGCGCTTAGAAAATTGGCCACCAGCAAGTATTGCTGATGATTAGGATCACAGGTTAAGGTTTTACTGAGAAGGATAAGGTCATGCGCCATCGTAAGAGTGGTCGTCAATTGAACCGCAACAGCAGCCACCGCCAAGCTATGTTCCGTAACATGGCAGGTTCTTTAGTTCGTCATGAAATCATCAAGACGACTCTGCCTAAAGCGAAAGAACTGCGTCGCGTCGTTGAGCCGCTGATTACTCTTGCCAAGACCGACAGCGTAGCTAATCGTCGTCTGGCATTCGCACGTACTCGTGATAACGAGATCGTTGCAAAACTATTTAATGAACTGGGACCTCGTTTCGCAGCTCGCGCAGGTGGTTACACTCGTATTCTTAAGTGTGGCTTCCGCGCAGGTGACAACGCTCCGATGGCTTACATCGAGCTTGTTGACCGTGCTGTTGAGTCTCAAGAAGCAGCTGCAGAGTAATCTGTAATTGCTTTCAAGAAAACCGGGTGTATTGCCCGGTTTTTTTGTACCTGCTATTCTAACCCTCCAAATTAATTCTTTTCCATCCTTGAATTTTTATTTTCTATCCATACTTATAGGCATAAGCAAATGAGCATGTATAAGATAGGTCAAATAGCTAAGTTGGCAGATGTTACACCAGATACGATCCGTTTTTATGAAAAACAGGGGTTGATGGGGCACAAAACGAGAACGGAAGGTGGCTACCGGTTGTTTACGGAGCAAGATTTACAGCGCCTACGTTTTATCCGTTATGCTAAGCAGCTAGGATTTACACTTGAAGCGATTACTGAGTTATTATCAATTCGTGTTGACCCCGAACATCACACTTGTCAGGAATCAAAAAATATTGTTGATATTAGACTGATTGAAGTAGAAAAGAAGATCCAAGAGCTGATCATCATGAGAGACTCATTGAAAACCTTGAGTTCAGCATGCTGTGGTGATGAGCATGCATCAACATACTGCTCTATCATGGAGATTTTGGAAAAAGGCGCATCAAAAATTTATTAATTTAAAACTGATTATGAAGGTAGATTATGAATAAGTATCAGCATAAGCGTGGTGAGATTAAAGATAATGCCATTGAGGCACTGTTGCATGACCCTCTATTTCGTCAGAGAGTTGAGAAAAATAAGAAAGGCAAAGGAAGCTATACAAGAAAAGGAAAAACCAATAAGGCAGATAACTGGGAGGCCAGTGGTAATCGGTTAATAAACTTATTACCACTGACCTTTTAGTTATTTTTTATTCTGTTCTTTCAGTAAGTCACGAATTTCAGACAGTAAAACTTCTTCTGTAGATGGTGCAGCAGGCTCTGCTGGTCCAGCTTCTTCTTTTTCACGACGAACTTTGTTCATTACTTTGATCGCCATAAAAATAGCAAATGCGACAATAACAAAATCAAAAACAGTTTGGATAAACATCCCATAATTCATTACGACGGCAGGTACACTTCCTTCCGCTTCTCGAAGTACAAGGCTGAATTGTTTAAAATCTACACCACCAATGATTAGTCCAAGTGGGGGCATGATCACATCGGCGACTAGCGAAGAAACAATTTTACCAAATGCGGCACCAATAATAATACCGACTGCCATATCCACAACGTTGCCCTTCATGGCAAATTCGCGGAACTCTTTTAAAAAACTCATGTACGACCCCTTCCCTTTATTTATTAACTAAATGACTAAACGTGTGGAACCACGTATCAAAATTATAGTATCTAGAATTATTAACCTGCAAACCTTTACTATTTATTTTAGATAATTATAAAAAGAACGGACTTGGTTGGAACAGCTTTTCCACATCCGGCACATATTTTTTATCGGTAATAAACATAATGACATGGTCACCTTGCTCAATAATATGGTAATCGCTAGCAATGATGACTTCTTCCTCTCTTACGATGGCTCCAATAATTGTGCCTGGAGGGAGTTTAATTTCTGATATTTTTTTACCAACCACTTTTGATGTGTTCTCATCACCGTGGGCAATCGCTTCAATGGCCTCTGCGACTCCTCGGCGTAACGATGAGACACTGACAATATCCGCTTTTCTGACGTGACCAAGTAAAGCTGAAATAGTCGCTTGCTGTGGAGATACTGCAATATCAATAACACCACCTTGAACTAATTCAACATAGGCAGACCGTTGAATTAATACCATGGCTTTTTTGGCCCCCATTTTTTTTGCAAGCATAGCGGACATGATATTTGCTTCATCATCATTGGTAAGTGCAATAAACACATCCATTTGTTCAATGTGTTCTTCAGTCAGTAACTCTTGATCTGAGGCATCACCATAAAAAACAATCGTATCATGGAGCAACTCAGCGAGTTCAGTTGCTCTTTCCTGATTACGTTCAATCAGTTTAACGCTATAGTCTTTTTCCAATCGCTTAGCTAAACCAGCACCTACGTTACCACCACCCACAATCATTAAACGCTTGTATGGTTTTTCTAATCGCTGAAGCTCACTCATTACTGCTCTTATATGTTGAGTGGAGGCAACGAAGAAAACTTCATCACCTGCTTCAATAATAGTTGAACCTTGAGGACGAATCGGTCTATCTTGACGGAATATGGCGACAACTCGAGTATCAATATGTGGCATGTGCTCACGTAAGCTAGATAATGCATTGCCTACCAGAGAGCCCCCATAGTAGGCTTTTACCGCTACAATACTCACTTTACCTTCAGCGAAATTAACGACCTGTAAAGCCCCCGGATATTGGATAAGTTTATAGATATATTCAATAACCAGCTGTTCTGGTGATATCAGATAATCAATAGGGATTTGCTCTGCCAAAAAAAGCTTGTCCGCTTCGCGGATATATTCGGTTGCACGAATACGCGCGATTTTATTCGGTGTATTAAATAGGCTATAAGCAATTTGGCAAGCAACCATATTGGTTTCATCCGAGTTAGTCACTGCAACTAACATATCCGCATCTTCAGCTCCAGCATCTCTAAGAACTCGGGGATGAGATCCATGCCCATTAACTACGCGCAGATCAAACTGATCTTGTAGCTGGCGCAAGCGATCGGCATTGGTATCAACAACGGTAATATCGTTATTTTCATCCACTAAGTTTTCAGCGAGTGTCCCACCGACTTGCCCTGCACCTAGAATAATGATCTTCATAGCATCTTCCTATCTCAGAGTCTTTGTTAAATATTACTGTACGTGCTTGAGTAAGCGGGCGTAAAAGAAACCATCGCCCCCAGTTGCGCTTGGTAATATTTGTAAGCCTAATTCTGTACCATCATTCATACTTGCATCAGTATGTTTAGAGAGGAAATGCTGAATCTGCTGGCTATTTTCTTCAGGCATGATGGAGCATGTGGCATACACTAATGTGCCGCCAGGTTTTAAGTATGGCCATACAGCCTCTAAGATTTGAGCCTGTAGCTGAGATAGCTCTTGAATATCTGAATCGCGCCTTAGCCATTTAATATCAGGGTGGCGCCTAATAACTCCCGTTGCAGAACACGGAGCATCCAGCAAAATACGATCAAATTGTTGATCTTTCGCCCACTCTTCAGGTTTCGTACCATCCCCTTGAATAACAATAGCTTGTTGCTTCAATCTTTGCAGATTTTCTTTCACTCGCTTGAGCCGTGATTCATCAATGTCTACAGCAAGAACATGGGCTTTAGGAGCTAGTTCTAAAATATGTGTTGTTTTTCCGCCCGGAGCGGCACATAAGTCGAGAATATTCTCGCCATTAACTGGAGAGAGTAATTCAGCACAGCCTTGCGCAGAAACATCTTGCACTGTAGACCAGCCATCTTCAAAACCAGGTAAACCGGTAACGGGAGCCGCTTCTTCTAAGCGAATTGCACTTGGATGGGATGGGTGCAAGTGTGCTGTAATTTCCGCTTGTTCGAGTAACTCTAAATATTGCGCGGCAGTATGATGTTGAGAATTAACTCTCAACCACATTGGCGGACGTTGATTATTGGCATCAACGATATTTTCCCAGTTATCAGGGTAGGCAGTTTGAATGCGTTTTAATAACCAACTAGGATGTAAATATTGGCTATTGTTATTTGTATTGCGCTCTTCTAACTGAACTTGCTGACGCTGAAAAGATCGTAGTACTCCATTTATTAGACCTTTCAATTGTGGGCGCTTTAATGCAACAGCACCATCCACGGTTTCTGCTAAAGCTGCATGTGCAGGGATGCGTGTATAGAGCAATTGATAGATCCCAACCATGATGAGGTAATGTAAAGTTCTTTGCTTACCTGTTAGCGGTTTTTCCATAAGCTGGCTAATAAACCATTCGAGCTTTGGTAGATAACGTAAAACACCGAAGCAAATTTCTTGCAGTAGTGCTTTATCTTTATCATTAATATTACGTTGAAGATCAGGTAAAACGGTACTTAACGATTGTCCGTTATCTAAAACCTGACTAATGGCGGTCGCAGCGATACTACGCAAATTATATTTGTTTTTCATAATTGAAAGAGAGTCTATTAGTTATTTAAGTAGCATTACCGGATTCTGCTCTTTCAGGTAATGCTACCAATATATTAGTCTAGCAATTGCTCAGGTATGAACCATTCGCGGCGGGAGTTAAGGATATCTTGCGCACTCATCGCTTTTTTACCAGGTGGCTGTAGCTGAGTAATATTTAATACCCCATTGCCAGTTGCAACACTGATACCTTTTTTATCGGCACTGATAATAGTACCTGGGCGCAGATTATGTGCTTGAGCGATGACTTCCGCTTGCCATACTTTGATTAATTGCTCTTGCACCATGAAATAACTCATTGGCCAAGGGTTAAAGGCACGAATACACCGTTCAATGTGTTCAGCAGGTAGTTGCCAATCAATTCGCGCTTCATCTTTAGATAATTTTTCAGCGTAATTGGCGAGTGAATCATCTTGTTTTTCTGGGGAACAATGGCCCGAAGAGAGTAAATCTACTGTATGAATGAGCGCTTTAGGCCCTGTCATCGCCAGCTTTTCATATAAAGTCGCACTCGTATCTTCAGCCGTAATCGGGCAAGTGGCTTTATATAACATATCTCCAGTATCAAGACCGGCATCCATCTGCATGATCGTGACACCAGTTTCATTGTCACCTGCCCAAATGGATCGTTGAATCGGAGCTGCGCCTCTCCAGCGTGGTAACAATGAACCATGAACATTCAAACAGCCTAAACGGGGAATATCCAAAACGGCTTGTGGCAGGATCAAACCATAAGCAACGACAATCATCAGATCAGCATTTTGATCTTTGATCCATTGTTGATTGTCTGGATCACGTAAAGTAACGGGCTGGAAAACAGGTATTCCATGTTCTTCCGCAAGGATTTTCACTGGGCTAGGTGTTAGCTTTTTGCCTCTGCCTGCAGGTTTATCGTGACGAGTTAATACACCAACAACGTTATGATTGGTTTCTAACAATGCAGCCAAATGTTTAGCTGCGAAATCAGGCGTACCTGCAAAAATAATTCTTAATGGTTCTGACACGATCCTTTCCCATTTATAGTAATAAAGACTAACTTATTATCAAATCAACGATTTTTAGCTTCTTTAGCTCTCAGTCTATCAAGTTTTTCTACTTTTTGGCGGATACGTTGGCGCTTCAACGGTGATAAGTAATCAACGAATAGTTTTCCAACTAAATGGTCCATTTCATGTTGAATACAGATAGCCAGTAGACCATCAGCTTCCAGTTCAAATGATGTACCGTTATAATCAAGAGCACGAACTTTCACTTTCTCCGCCCTTGGTACAAATCCTAGCTGTTCAGGGATTGATAGGCAGCCTTCTTCTATACCTGTTTCACCTTCTTTATTAAGAAGCTCAGGATTGATAAGTACAAGGCGCTCATTACGTGATTCAGAAACGTCAATAACAATGATGCGCTGGTGGATATCCACTTGCGTTGCTGCGAGCCCAATGCCTTCCTCGTCATACATCGTATCGAACATATCATCAATAATACGCTGGATAGATGCATCAACTTTTTCAACTGGTTTTGCAACGGTGCGAAGGCGCTCGTCTGGATAATGTAACACGTTTAAGACTGACATAAATTTTTCGAGTAGTTTCCAAAATTTGAAAGGTAATTACCGTCTATTCTAGACATTTATCAGTCATATTGACAGTATTGGTTATGATTTGTTCGTTTCCAAATGTGCTAACTTACTGTCAGGAAGACAAAATGAATGAACAGGAAATATGGCTAAGGCTTTCGCAAGTTAGCCGAGTTGGGATAAAAACAGCACCAAAGATAGTATCTCAATTAAAACAAATAGATAAAGTAAGTCATACAGTATTAAAAGCCTGTGGGCTGAATGAAATGCAACGATTGCAATTCCTAAATGTCCCTTTAAAGCGCATTGATTCAACTTTGAAATGGTTGGAAGTCAAAGAAAATCAATTAATTACATTTTTGGATGCGCAATATCCTTTTTTATTAAAGCAGATATATAACCCTCCTTTATTGCTGTTTGTGTCGGGACGAAGTGAATTATTATCTGAAAAGCAAATTGCCATCATAGGAAGCCGGCAAGTTACTGCATATGGTAAGAAATGGACGGAAGCTTTTGTTCGAAAGTTTATAAATTACAAATTGACGATCACCAGTGGTTTGGCTCTCGGTATTGATGGTATCAGTCATAGAACTGCAATAGAAAACCAAGGAAAGACAGTCGCAGTATTAGGAAGTGGACTTTCCCATATTTATCCAAAACAACACTTTGATCTAGCAGAACGAATTAGGTCTGAAGGGGTATTAGTTTCAGAGTATTTTCCTGATACTCCTCCATTAGCAAAACAGTTTCCTCGAAGGAACCGTATCATTAGTGGGTTAAGCAAAGTGGTATTGGTTATCGAAGCGGGTATGAAAAGTGGATCATTGATTACAGCCCGATATGCAATTGAACAAAATCGAGATCTATTTACACTACCGGCACCATTAGGTAACTCAGCATTTAGTGGTAATCATTGGTTGATACAGCAAGGGGCATACCTGCTGGTAGAACCCGAGGACATATTATTACATCTAGAATGCTCACCAAATTGGATACAACCAGAATTGGAGATTAAAACCTCTGTGCAGCCAGAGTTAAATCTGACAGAAAGTCGGATTTTAGGTATGGTAGGGTACCAACCGATCCCTGCAGATATCATCGCGACTGAATTACAGTTACCTATCACGCAAGTAATTTCAGCCTTAACTGAACTGGAGATAGATGGTGCAGTTATATCTGTGGCTGGTGGATATCTCAGAGTAAACTAGTCGTTGAAGAAAAGAGTGGATTAAACAAAAACATGTCGAAGCAATTGCCTTTTGATACAGATAAAAATGAATACTGTCCTGAATGTAACTCTTTGCTGGTTATTCGAAACGGAGCTCATGGGCCTTTTTTAGCGTGCTCTGGTTACCCTCAATGTCATTATATTAAGCCATTAAGAGCTGTTGCTGAGACTCACATTGTCAAAGTATTGGAAGGTCAAAGCTGTCCTAAATGCGGATATGATTTGGTGTTAAAACAAGGGCGTTTTGGGATGTTTATTGGCTGTAGCCACTATCCTGAATGCGAACATACAGAGCTCATCGATAAACCGGATGAAACCAAGGTTCCTTGTCCTCAATGCCAAACAGGTAATTTACTACAAAGAAAATCCCGTTTTGGTAAAACTTTTTATGCTTGCGATAACTATCCTAACTGTCAGTTTATCCTGAATAATAAGCCTGTAGTGGGAAAATGTCAGTCTTGTGAATACCCATTACTTATGGAAAAAAAGGTTGGACAGGGAGTAAGATTGTTCTGTGCCAGCAAACGCTGCGGTCAGTTACAAGAAGAACTATGAGTTAAAACTATGCAAAATCAATCTACACCTGCAATTAAAAATATTATTGAAGCATTGAAACAACAACAAGTTATCGCTTATCCAACAGAAGCCGTTTTTGGCTTAGGATGTGACCCTGATAGTGAAGTTGCGGTAAATAAATTACTTGAATTGAAGCTGCGCCCTTGGGAAAAAGGGTTAATTTTGATTGCTGATAATTATGAACAGCTCAAAAATTATGTCGATGACAGCCAGCTAAACGAACAGCAGCGCCAAGCAATGTTTGCTACATGGCCGGGACCTGTCACCTGGGTGATCCCTGCAAAGAAAACGACACCAAAATGGTTGACGGGGCAATTTGACACTTTAGCTGTTCGTGTGACAAACCATGAATTAGTGAAAGCGCTTTGCAGGGAATATGGCAAGCCAATCGTATCAACGAGTGCAAATTTGAGTGGATTGGAACCATGTCGAACTACAGAAGAAGTAATCGTGCAGTTTAAAGACACAATCCCTGTTCTTGATGGTGTTGTTGGTGGAAGATTAAATCCATCAGAAATTCGTGATGCTATGACTGGGCAATTATATCGTAAAGGATAATGATTAATGGGAATGTTTGCAGTTTTTGGTAACCCGATTCAACACAGTAAATCACCTTCAATACATCAAATGTTTGCTAAGCAGACAGGCATTGATCTTGAATACCAGAAAATACTTGCTCCCGTAGAAGATTTCGAAGTCTATTTATCAGATTTTTTCGAAAAAGGCGGGCAGGGTGCAAACATTACATTGCCGTTTAAAGAAAGGGCTTTTCAATTCGTATCAGAGTTGACAGAAAGAGCTCAAATCTGTGGTGCCGTCAATACGATTAGAAAACTCGATAATCATCGCTTGTTGGGTGACAATACTGATGGTGTGGGATTGTTGCTTGATCTACAGCGTCTTGGGTTTGTGTCGCCTTCAAGCAAAATATTGGTTATTGGAGCTGGTGGCGCAACTCGTGGTGCTCTATTACCTCTACTTGAGTACGGCTGCGATATTACATTGACTAACCGAACCTTTATAAAAGCAGAATCTTTATCTCACCATTTTTCGGCTCTTGGGAAAATACAGAGTAGACCAATGGCACAGCTCATTTCAGCAGAATTTGATCTAATCATAAATGGTACTTCTTCTGGGGTGACTGGCGAGATCCCTAAAATCAGCCCTGAATTATTTTCTCAACAAACCGCATGCTATGACATGTTTTATCAACGAGGTTTAACACCTTTTTTGTTATTTGCTAAGCAACACCAAGTGAATAAGCTAGCTGATGGCTTAGGTATGCTGGTTGGGCAAGCTGCATTTGCCTTTAAACTTTGGCATGGGGTGGTACCAGAGATTGAGCCAGTATTAAAAGAGTTAAAAAAGGAACTTGAATAATGAATCAGGCGATTCAATTTCCAGATAGGGAAGTATGGGACTCGGCTATTAATAAGGTACGGTTCCCTGTTTTAGTCAATGGACTACTGTCAGAGTGCGTTATTTCACAAACCTTACTTATTAAACGATATGGTCAGAATGAAACACCATTGGCGCTTTTTCAACATTATCGTTGGGATATAGAAGAAGAGTTCGAGACCTTGATTGAACAAGGACTCGATAATGAGAATGGCTTCTATGAATTGCTGGACGATAAATAGTTATTTTTCCACTCAACATAATTATTAGCCGAATAACGTAAATGGCCAAGTTCAGCTTCGGTGAGCTTTCGTATTGCCTTGGCTGGGCTTCCCATATATAAGTAACCAGACTCCAATCTTTTTCCCTGAGTGACGAGGCTGTTAGCGCCGATCACAACATCATCTTCAATAATAGCTCCATCAATCACAATAGATCCCATGCCGACAAGAACACGATTACCTATCGTGCATCCGTGCAGCATGACTTTATGTCCAACAGTGACATCTTCTCCAATAATTAATGGATTTCCATCAGGATTGCTGGCGGATTTATGGGTGACATGTAGCACTGAGCCATCCTGAATATTTGTCCGTGCACCTATAGAGATATAATTTACATCACCACGTAGTACGGATAGTGGCCAGATGCTTACATCTTCGGCTAAGCGAACATCTCCAATGACGACAGAAGATGGGTCAATAAAAACATTTGCAGCGACAGAAGGGAAGGTTTCTAAATAATGTCTTAAAGATGTATTCATATTCGTAGCCATAAAACGTAGATGGATATAAAGGTAACTATAAGGAAGCTCTTAATTAAGAATCAAATAATTAAGAGAGGACAATATGAATAGAATTATACGGCAAAATGGCTGTTTTTATAATCATAGCGATAGTAAAAAAAGCATAATGATGAAATTATCTGCAAACGGTGTTTTTTTTTAAAAAAAAAGGTTGTGTAATTTTTCGAGCTCCCTATAATGCGCATCCGTTGTCACGACAAACCGGCTCGAAGAAAACCTCGAAGCCCCGTGATAACAGAGGTGAAGAAAGAAAATAGTTGAAAATAATCGCTTGACTTTCTAAATAAAAAACGTAGTATACGACACCTCGCGACAACGACCTAAAGTCGATAATCAAAAGATTAAGTCGCACCGCTCTTTAACAATTTATCAGACAATCTGTGTGGGCACTCACAGGACACTATCAAAAAAATATTTGATTTTAAGTCTTGAAGAGTGACTAACACGTTAATTCATATATATGAACTAATAGGTAATTTGGTTTCTTCGGAAATCAAACGACAGTAACATTCTTTGAGCATCAAGCTTTTTAATTGAAGAGTTTGATCATGGCTCAGATTGAACGCTGGCGGCAGGCCTAACACATGCAAGTCGAGCGGTAACAGGGGAAGCTTGCTTCTCGCTGACGAGCGGCGGACGGGTGAGTAATGTATGGGGATCTGCCCGATAGAGGGGGATAACTACTGGAAACGGTAGCTAATACCGCATAATCTCTTAGGAGCAAAGCAGGGGAACTTCGGTCCTTGCGCTATCGGATGAACCCATATGGGATTAGCTAGTTGGTGAGGTAATGGCTCACCAAGGCGACGATCCCTAGCTGGTCTGAGAGGATGATCAGCCACACTGGGACTGAGACACGGCCCAGACTCCTACGGGAGGCAGCAGTGGGGAATATTGCACAATGGGCGCAAGCCTGATGCAGCCATGCCGCGTGTATGAAGAAGGCCTTAGGGTTGTAAAGTACTTTCAGTTGGGAGGAAGGCGTTGATGCTAATATCATCAACGATTGACGTTACCAACAGAAGAAGCACCGGCTAACTCCGTGCCAGCAGCCGCGGTAATACGGAGGGTGCAAGCGTTAATCGGAATTACTGGGCGTAAAGCGCACGCAGGCGGTTGATTAAGTTAGATGTGAAATCCCCGGGCTTAACCTGGGAATGGCATCTAAGACTGGTCAGCTAGAGTCTTGTAGAGGGGGGTAGAATTCCATGTGTAGCGGTGAAATGCGTAGAGATGTGGAGGAATACCGGTGGCGAAGGCGGCCCCCTGGACAAAGACTGACGCTCAGGTGCGAAAGCGTGGGGAGCAAACAGGATTAGATACCCTGGTAGTCCACGCTGTAAACGATGTCGATTTGGAGGTTGTTCCCTTGAGGAGTGGCTTCCGGAGCTAACGCGTTAAATCGACCGCCTGGGGAGTACGGCCGCAAGGTTAAAACTCAAATGAATTGACGGGGGCCCGCACAAGCGGTGGAGCATGTGGTTTAATTCGATGCAACGCGAAGAACCTTACCTACTCTTGACATCCAGAGAACTTAGCAGAGATGCTTTGGTGCCTTCGGGAACTCTGAGACAGGTGCTGCATGGCTGTCGTCAGCTCGTGTTGTGAAATGTTGGGTTAAGTCCCGCAACGAGCGCAACCCTTATCCTTTGTTGCCAGCGATTCGGTCGGGAACTCAAAGGAGACTGCCGGTGATAAACCGGAGGAAGGTGGGGATGACGTCAAGTCATCATGGCCCTTACGAGTAGGGCTACACACGTGCTACAATGGCGTATACAAAGAGAAGCGACCTCGCGAGAGCAAGCGGAACTCATAAAGTACGTCGTAGTCCGGATTGGAGTCTGCAACTCGACTCCATGAAGTCGGAATCGCTAGTAATCGTAGATCAGAATGCTACGGTGAATACGTTCCCGGGCCTTGTACACACCGCCCGTCACACCATGGGAGTGGGTTGCAAAAGAAGTAGGTAGCTTAACCTTCGGGAGGGCGCTTACCACTTTGTGATTCATGACTGGGGTGAAGTCGTAACAAGGTAACCGTAGGGGAACCTGCGGTTGGATCACCTCCTTACCATTGAAGTGT